>JAESPR010000086.1 GCA_016765685.1 Colwellia sp.
CTTGCAGTGTCATCCTTCTGATAGGACTGACAAATACTTTACATGACGAATTAAGCTGTTTTGTTTTCTGAATTATTCTGTTTTTATTCACTAAGGGCTTAGGTTCAGTTTTATCTATGTTAAACTCTGAAAACTCATCTCCACCTTCGCTTTCACTGCTGTTTTTGTTTGCAGCCCTTTCTTGAGCATCTTCATAAACTTCATGGAATAACGCTATGGTGTAAAGGTTTTGGTATTCAACAAGTTTTTGATCGAATAACGTTTTACCCGCTGAATCAAGATAATGTGTAACCTTGTTGTGTTTTACCATTTCACAATCAGTAAAAAGTAAACGTAAATCAATGGGTTTAGTTGATTGTTGAGCCAGCTTTTTTATTTCATTCTTAACCGCAAGTTGTCGACCTGGGCTTTCTTCAGGTAAAAGTTTTTGAACAAGAAATTCTAATCTATCGTTATTGGCATAAGGAACCAAACTTAAGATTTCTTTTTCAAAACGTTGTAAATGAGAACTTATAACACTGCTCATTAATCGAGTACCTTATATTTTTTGGTATGTTCACAGTTAAGCTTATAAAAATAATAGCGGACTATTGAGATCGAAAGTACCGCTAATATTAGCTATTTAGATCGTTTTAGCATGACTCATGCATTATTTTATTTGGTATTAAATTTAATATTAGTCCATATGAATAAAATAAAGGCTAAATATCAGTTATTCGCAGCACCTTCAGTTATAAGCATTGACCTAATTTTTCCAAAATACACTCGGATTAACCTTGAAAATTGATATATAAACCATATATTTATTAAAAGGCTAATTTTACAGTCTTTACTATTTTTGTGCTTAATTAAAGGAGGATGGTTTGCTGCAGTTTTGGATGAAATTTTTAATCGTTCTTAGCTCTGCTTTGTCTGCCCATGCTGTTTTAGCTGTTCAGCTATCCTCATTACTTAATGCGAATTATTCAACGCCATCTTTATTGGTTGACAAAATAAGTCTAGATTTAACTTTAGATGAAAGCGTTATTAACCAAGTTCATAACGCTAAAGTTAGTCATGTTTGGTCGGAGTTATTTCAACATAAAACTGTTGTTCCGTTGGCTAATGAGTTGCAACTGTCAATGATTTTAGCAAATGAATATCGAGGAGCATTAGTTCATACATGGATGAATTCAGTTTACAAACGCACTTTTCAACAACAAAATTGTGTTTATAGTGCTATTCAAGCACAAATAAATACTTGTTTTCATACTCAAGCTAACTATCAAGCTCAACGACAAAAAATAATCCCACTATTTTCTTAAATTAATTGAACAAAGAATAATGTCCTTCAAAACTGAAGGATTATTTTAATTATTTTAGGAAATTTAAGATGGAAAATGCTTTATATATAGTACTCGCGCCTTGGTTAGTTTTTGTTGTATTTGCGTTTATTGCTAAGCTTTTAATGGCTTTTGCGAAAAAACGGCGTGGAGTTGCTATTGCCTTCGGTATTTTTGTGCAAATGTTCAGCCCAGATCCTTTTGTAGAAAGAACCATTGAAACGGTTATGGTGGCAAAACAGCAAAAGAGAAAACAACAAGAAGGTGAAATGCTTGATAAAGTTAAGAAGTGACCGTTCTAGTATTCTGCTTTTTAAATAAAAAAAACCGGCACATATGGCCGAGTTTTATGTTCAGGATGAACGGTATTTCGCGGTGGCACAGATGCCAAGGAGCGATTTGTTCTATTTAAATAACATTGTTACTCAACAATATCCATTTCTTCAATTAAGTTTGTTGCGCCATCAATATGTTCCATTACCCACAGCATATAACTAACATCAACGTGAATTGAACGGTTTAGTTTGGTGTCGTAATCCCAGTCGCCAATAATGCTTTCGTACACCCCATCAAACACTAAACCAATAAATTCTGCTTTGTTATTTCATTCTTAACGGTAAGTTGTCGACCGGGCTTTTTTCAGGTAAGAGTTTTTGAACAAGAAATTCTAATCTATCGTTATTGGCATAAGGAACCAAACGTAAGATTTCTTTTTCAAAACGTTGTAAATGAGAACTTATAACACTGCTCATTAATTGTGATGCCTTATATTGGAAGTATGCAAGCCATCCCTATTGGCCTTATAAATAAAGAGCTAGTATTGTGAGTGCAACAGCTATTATTTCATTTGGTGTTAAATTTAATATTAGCCCATATTAGCCCATATTAGTAAATAAAGACTAAGTATCAGATTTTTTGCAGTAGTTTTGGATAAAATACGTAATAAATCTAAAATGTATAACTAAGGAGACCAATGTAAAAAGGCTAAAATTGGCTGTTGCCAGTTTACTTTTGTTGGTTAGTGTTAACCGCAGCACTTTTTATATTTTTTGCCACTGCCGCATGAACAAGGATCATTACGATTTGGGGTTTTGTCGAACGTAGTGGTGGTTGGTTTGTTCAATATGGCGTTAAGTTCATCAATATTTTCATCGATAGAGCTATCTACGGTGATATGAGCAAAGAGTCCATTGTCGGCAACGAGTTTTTCTACTGCTAATTTTTTTTCATCACTGGCAACCACGAGCGTTAAGGGATGTTTTTCTGTGCCAAGTTTAACGGTACGCTTAGTATTATAACCAGTTTTTACATGGTTTTCTCTAGTGTGGATACGCCCTTTATAATACAGATTGTGCATGATGAACTCCGCTAATTAAATACTCGTTTTGAGCGCGGCAGTATAACGTAAAATGTTAAATAGTCGACTGCTGAATTAAGGCAATTTTTTTTGCCTGTATTTTAGCTCAATCTAGGCAAAGATAATATTTTTAGCTATTGGCTGCTTTTTTAGTTATTGACTACTTTGTTGCAAAAAACTGTATTTCCGCCATCCTTGGCAGCCGTACTTCGCAGAGGCATGTCATTACAGTCATGTCATACAATTATGTCATCACAGTATGTAATTTAAAAAACAATTGAGAACAATTGTCTTGATGCCGAGCGTTTAGTTTATCTATTTTAATAATATAGTTACTCAACAATATCCATTTCTTCAAGCAAGTTGGTAGCACCGTCAATATGTTCCATTACCCACAACATATAACGAACATCAACATGAATTGAACGGTTTAGTTTTGTGTCGTAATCCCAGTCGCCAATAATGCTTTCGTACACCCCATCAAACACTAAACCAACAAATTCAGCTTTGTCATTTAGCGTTGGTGAACCAGAATTACCGCCAGTAATATCTAGGGTGCCAAGATAATTCACCGGTACTGAGCCAAGTGATTTTTTCGCATAATGGCCATAATGCTTGTTGTTAATTAACTCAAGTTGTTTTTTCGGTGCATCAAAAGGTGTAATGCCAGTGTCTTTAGCAACAATACCCTCAAGCGTAGTGAAAGGTGTTGCTGTTAAGCCATCTTGCGGAGAATAACCCTTAACATTGCCGTAAGTAATACGCAGTGTGCTATTAGCATCGGCATAAACTGGCATATTGTTATCGTTAAAATAAGCAATTAATGCGGCCATATACTTAGGGCGATAAGCTTGAATGTTGCCTGTTAATTCTTTCGATTTATCTTCAATGGCTTTACGTTGTTTAAAGCTAGTGACGGCTAATTGAATAAAAGGGTCGTTACTTCTTTCAAAATCGCTAACCTCTTTATTCATCCATGCTAAACGTTGTTCTTGTGATTCAAGCTTGGTTTTTTTGTACATTTTTGTTAATTGTTTACGCAGTTTTTTCTCATTAAAGTTAGCTGAGGTAGCTTTGCTTAACGCAAAAAAATGGTCAATAGAGCTGATACGTTCAGCTTTGGGTAAAGCGACATAATGCTTTAACATAGCAACAATAATTTCTTGATCAATGTTAGCATCATAACGACGATTAACCGCTTTCATGCTTTGTTCAAAACGGGCAATGTCGCGCTCTTGATAACCTCGTTCACGCTCAATATTAGGTTTTTGTTTTTCAATCGCTAAGCGATGTAATTTGTTCGCCGTGGTCAGCATTTTGCTATAACGCAGGTAACCTAATATTAAATCGCGGGCTTGTTGTTTATTGTCCATTTTAAGCAACTTGTTTAAACCCGTTAATGCGGTTCCATATTGAGCTTTACGTTTGGCATTACTGTTCAACCATTGGGTCAGGTTGTTTTCAAGTGTTTGTTTACGGCTATAAAAACTGCCTTTATTGTAACTGTGGATCATTGAACCATAGTTTTTAGCATAATTTGCTAAACCCGCTAAGGTGCTCTCATACTTAATACGCGCTTCGCTACCCACTTCAGCGTGTTGATGAATCAGCTCTATTATTTCCTCACGATAAGCTTTTGCTTGCGGATACACCCAAGTAAATTGGTTCTCAACTTCATACGTGGTGCGGTAGCGGTTAGTTCTACCGGGGTAACCTAACACCATAATATAGTCACCATCATCAACACTGCTTTTGTTCACTTTTAAGTGATGCTTAGGTTGATAGGGCACATTGCTTTCGTGAAAATCTGCGGGCTGACCGTTTTTGCCAACATACGCGCGGTAAAAACCGTAATCGCCGGTGTGGCGTGGCCACATCCAGTTATCAATATCGCCGCCGTATTTACCAATACTGCTGGCGGGAACATGCACCAAACGCACATCACGAATGGTCAGTTGTTTAAATAAATAATATTCAAGGCCGCCGTGAAAGTTCACTACACTACAGCGGTATCTGTCATCATCTTCACAGGCTGCTACTAAGGTTTTTGAATTTTGATCAATCGCTTGATAACGCTCACTGCCAGACATTGCTTCGGTTAAGCCCGCTTTTACTAGCTTCCCACATTCCGCACATAAATTAAAAAAACCATCTAATAATTTTCGTCAGTGGCTGCCAAGAACAGTAAAATCGTAGCGTTCGTTTTACCGCCATTTATCTACGCGCACGATGAATACGGCCGAGCAATGTGTGCTAGCCTGTCATTGTTTTTACTGGTTAATTTTTTCCTAATTACATTTCTACACCATAA
>JAESPR010000028.1 GCA_016765685.1 Colwellia sp.
GGATCGGCAATATCTTTGAAATGTTCGATTAGTGTAGGCTTCTTTTTGGTCATTTTACTCTGCTTAAAGCGAAGTAATAGATCAAATATGGGGATCTGTGTCAAGTTATTTTTAATGCAATCGCCCTAGGGGTAAGCATAAACTTGCCCCTTTCTTGTTTTTATCATATCTTTATTGTTCATAAAAAATACGGAGTTAATTATCTCAAATCCGCCAACGTTAGAAACAATAAAGCGACTAATACAACAAAAACAACATAATCAAGCTTTAAAACTATGTCAGCACTTTTGCTGCGACCAGCCTCAAAACTTACAAGCTTGGTATATGTTGACCGATCTTTATTTACGTACCAAACAACCGTCTCCAGCATTAAATGCTGTGGTAAAAGCTGAAATTTTAGCCCCTGAGCAGCCACAAATTCAAATACTAAAAATTCAATGTTTATCCCTGACGGGCAATAGTGCACAAGCACTGATCTCAGCCAACAAACTTTTACACAAACAACCCAACTTACTCGCGAAAGATTGGGCAAATTTAGGCTTATATTTTCACCAATTAAATAGTTTAACTTCTGCTCATCAGTGCTTTGAAAGTGCGGTAAAACTTGAGCCAAAAAATAGTCAATATCGTTTTAATTATGCGACTAGTTTAAGAAATACCGGTGATTTAATCCAAGCAGAGCAAGAGTTTAATCAGGTGCTGAAATTGAACCCTAAAGATTGGGATGCCTATTTAGCTCGCTCATTATTGACAAAAGCTAACACTGATAAAAATAATGTCAGTACCTTAAAGTCATTAACATCATTAACAACAAATAAAAGCAAAGAGGCACAAAGTAAGCTGCTTTTTGCCCTTGCCAAAGAGCAAGAAGATTGCGGCGTTTATATCGAGTCATTTAAACATTTAAGACAGGCCAATGACTTAAGAAATGAGTTCACTCAATATAATGTAATAAGTGATGTGGAGGCGATTAACTGTATTAAAACCACCTTTAATACCAAACCACAAAGTCGTACGACAAAAAAACCACTAAAAGTGGACAGACAAGCCATTTTTATTGTGGGTTTACCTAGAACAGGCACAACGCTGCTAGAGCGTATTATTAGTCAGCCCGATGAGGTGCTAGCCGCAGGGGAGCTGCATGATTTTTCAAACTGTTTAACGTTAGCCGTAACCCAAAGTTGTTCAACACCTTTGGTAAATAAATTAGACTTTATCAAACAAGCCGTAGCAGTAGATTTCACTCAACTGGGGAAAGATTACTTAAACAGCATCAAAGAACTGACAAAAAATCATGCTATCTTTATTGATAAAATGCCGATGAACTTTCTTTACACCGGATTGATTCAGCAAGCATTACCTGACGCGAAAATAATCCATCTAACCCGTTCACCAATGGCCGCTTGTTATGCCATTTACAAAACCAGTTTTGGTCAAGCCTACCCTTTTTCTTATAATTTAGACAATTTAGCAAAATACTATATTGCTTATCGAGAATTAATGAGCCATTGGCAGCAAGCCAACACGCATAATTTCATTGAAATTAACTACGAGCAATTAGTCACATCTTCTGCACAAATAAGTGAGCAAGTATTTAACTTTATTGGTCTAGATTGGCGCGAAGAATACTTAACGTTAGCAAACAATAAGCAAGCCAGTGCAACGGCTAGCTCTTCGCAAATTAGAGGGGGAATTTATCAATCGTCTGTAGAATTATGGCGAAACTATCAAGATGAATTAGCCCCTCTTAGAAAGCGACTAGAACAAGCGGGTATTGATCCTGAAAAGTGGTGACTTGCTGAGCAAAAAAAAGTTAACAACATTATGTTCTTAGCCTTTACTCATTTATTAACAAGCTGTTATGCAACTGTTCTACGACTTTATTAGCATCTTCTTCAGCCACTAAAAAACATAAATTATTGGCACTAGCGCCGTGGCATATCAACCTAATGTTAATGTCATTAATGGTTTGAAAAATACTTTGTCCTATACCCTTAGCGCAATTTAAACCATTGCAGAAATTTAGCAGACAGCAACTCAAAATTTGATCAAACATTGACAGCTTAAAGCGGCTCGTTCTTGCAGCCAACTTAAGGCGTGATTTTAAAAATGAGTTAATAGTAAGTGTTTCCGCCTAAAACCAAGGCATTAGGCGCACGAAATGATTAGACTGAGCCAATAAGAATAAAATTTGGGTTTTTGATGAAACTAAGCAAGTAACTTTTTACCAATAGATACTGTCGCTCGTTTTTTAAGGTGTTGATGTTGGTAAAAATCAGCAAGGGCTTGGCTGTTACCTACAGCACCATGAAACAATTTTCTACGCTTATATTTAATCGGCTTAATATCGGTTGTTGGTTATCCTCAATATAACCACGTTTATCTTCACGAATACAACGCCCTGTTAGTTCAACCAGTTGAATATAATATTTAAAATCAAAAGGTAAACCTTTAGGTCTGTTTTTTCTAGGGCTGCCTACAAACGGGGCGAGTGCCTGTGACTGCTTGCCACTAATGGCCGCTTTGATGCGTTGTAGAATACTGGTGGTTTGAATCTTCTGGTGTTTTCGCTATGTTAGCTCTAACGGGGTTTAAATCAACATAAGCCATACAGGCAGCAAGCGCAGCTTCATCAAGTAAGGCTTGAGATTTAAAGCGTCCCTCCCAAAATCTGCCCGTGCAGTTATCTTCTGCGTTAGCTTGTCGGGCAATATGTTCATTTAAGATACGCATAAACCAGCTAATATCTATGAGCCGTTGTCGGTAAACCTCTGCGGTATTTTAAGCTCAAACAAGAGAATTGTACTGTTACAATTTTGGCCAAGCTTTATTATTGCTTTTCAGTTCGCTATGGTATGATGTTAAACTTAATGATTGCCCGTTATAAATCAAAAAACTTGATATACATCAGTTAGTATTTGGCTTATGGATTTAATATAACCCTAAAGTGATTCCCTTGTCCGTTAGTATTCTTACAGCCGTTGATAATACAACCATAAAAAGTACCACAACAAATAAGCGCCCTGTAGACCAGCTCCTACTCAGCGCCCATAATTTAACCTGTATACGTGAAGAACGTTTATTATTTGATCGACTAAGCATTAAAATAAATGCGGGTGATATAGTACAAGTTGAAGGTCCAAATGGCTCAGGAAAAACTAGTTTACTGCGCATTTTAGCGGGTCTTTCTCAACCTTTTGAAGGTGAGGTTTTTTTCAATAATCAGCTGATTCATCATGCCCACGAAGAATTCCATCAAAGCTTACTTTATCTTGGTCATTTACCCGGTGTAAAAGGTGAAATGAGTGCCACTGAAAACTTAAGCTTTAATCTTGCTCTGCATGGTTTAACCCACAATGCTGTTGATATTGAAAAAATACTAACACAAGTCAACTTAACTGGTTTTGAAGACAGTTTAGCCTCACATTTGAGTGCTGGGCAACATCGGCGTATATCACTAGCACGTTTATATCAATCAACGGCTAAAATTTGGATTTTAGATGAGCCTTTCACCGCCATAGACAAGCAAGGAGTGCACGCATTAGAGCAGTTATTTAAAGCGCACATAGAACAAGGCGGTTGTGTTATTTTTACTTCTCATCAAGACTTACTCACTGTTGCACCTGAGCAAATAAAAACAATCACCCTGGATTATCTTGATGAGTAACGAGCAAAACATGAAACTGGCTACTTTGTCTTATCGCGCGGTTTTTTCCTTAGTGCTCAAACGTGATTTAACCATTGCCATGCGTCATAAAGATGACATTATTAATCCGTTATTATTTTTCGTTATTGTCATCACCTTATTCCCCTTAGGTATTGGCCCTGAGGCTCAAACCTTAAGTCGTATTGCGCCGGGAATTATTTGGGTGGCCGCACTGTTAGCAACATTATTATCTTTAGATAGGTTATTTAAGTCTGATCATGATGACGGCTCATTAGAGCAAATGTTATTAAGTCCACAACCGGTATTTATTTTAGTGTTAGCCAAAATAGTCGCTCACTGGTTAATTACTGGTTTACCGCTGATTTTAATTGCACCACTATTGGCGGTACTTTTACACTTGAACGAACAAAGCTATGGCGCGCTAATGTTAACACTGTTGTTAGGTACGCCAGTATTAAGTTTACTTGGCGCTATTGGTGTTGCTTTGACCGTAGGCATTAAAAAAGGCGGAGTGCTGTTAAGTTTGCTGGTGCTGCCTTTATATATTCCCGTATTAATTTTTGCCACCAGTGCTATTGATACTGCTGCACTAGGGTTACCTTACAGTGGACAGCTTGCTATAATTGCCGCACTTTTTTTTGGCTCGTTAACACTAGCCCCGTTTGCCGTGGCAGCAGCCTTAAAGGTTAGCACCAGTTAGTACTCGTTATTATTAGGGTACCTTAGAATTAATTTTAGCTTTTTATTTTAAAGAAAAGAAGAGCATATTTATGTGGAAATGGTTACACCCTTACGCAAACCCAGAAGTGAGTTATCACTTTACTGGAAAAATTCTGCCTTGGCTGAGCGCTATAGCAGCCATACTTTTGTTAATAGGCATTGTTTGGGCATTAGCCTTTGCACCGCCAGATTATCAACAAGGAGATAGTTTTCGTATTTTTTATGTGCATGTACCTGCCGCCTCACTTTCTATGGGCATATATTTGGGCATGGCCATTGCCGCGTTCACCTCTTTGGTATGGCAATTTAAGTTAGCCGATGCCACCGCTGCGGCCATGGCACCTGTTGGTGCGGTATTCACTGCTATTGCTTTAATTACTGGCGCTGCATGGGGGAAACCTATGTGGGGTACATGGTGGATTTGGGATGCCAGATTAACTTCTGAACTTATTTTACTATTTTTATATCTTGGGGTAATTGCCCTACATAATGCTTTTGAAGATAAAAATTTAGCCGGCAAAGCCGCTGGCATTTTAACCTTAGTTGGCTCAATAAATTTACCTATCATTAAATATTCAGTTGAATGGTGGAATACTCTGCATCAAGGCGCAACGTTAAGCAAGCTTGGCAAGCCGTCTATGTCACTTGAGATGTTGTGGCCTTTTATCCTTTGCTTCCTTGGTTTTGCGTTGTTGGCCGGAGTAGTAATTTGTATTCGTTTTCGCAGTGAAATTTTAAACCGTAATAGTATTCGCCCTTGGGTGAGAACGTTAGTGTTAGCGCAAACGCCTTTACCGACAAATAAAAGCACGGAGAACAATTAATGCAGTTTGAAACTTTTAGTGCCTTTATTGATATCGAGACTGAGAGTTGGTTATGGTGTTTATGTTGGAGAACAAATAATGCAGTTTGAAACTTTTAATGCTTTTATTGATATCGAGACTGAGAGTTGGTTATGGTTTTTATGTTGGAGAAACAATTAATGCAGTTTGAAACTTTTAGTGCCTTCTTGGATATGGGCGGTTATGGCTTTTATGTGTGGTTATCTTATGGAATATCAACTGCGCTATTGTTAACGCTTATTTTTAGCTCCATCATGCATCATAAACAGGTACTCAAGAATATTGCTAAACGCCTGCAAAGAGAAGATAAACTACGTCAAGTACGCCAGCAACGTAAAAATTCACAAGCCAATATAACTACCGAGGTTACAGAATGAATCCCCGCCGTAAAAAACGCTTAACCATAGTTGCCTCAATACTAATAGGTATTGCTAGCGTTGCTGGTTTGGTGCTTTACGCGCTAAGCCAAAACATCGATTTATTTTATACCCCCTCAGAAATCACCCAAGGTAAAAAAGATTCGGGCCTGAAACCTAATCTTGGTCAGCGCATTCGTATTGGTGGTTTGGTGGTACCCAATTCGGTAAAACGTGATCCAGATAATTTAAAAGTCGCTTTTAAACTGACCGACATGAAAATGCCAATAGTGTTTAAAGATAGCGACCCTATGATCACTGTTTACTACGAGGGCATATTGCCTGATTTATTTCGCGAAGGACAAGGTATTGTTGCCAATGGTTCCTTAGCACGAGATAACAGTGGTACATTGCACATCGAAGCGAGTGAAGTTTTGGCTAAACATGACGAAAACTATATGCCCGCAGAGCTTGCCGATGCCGCAGGTAAAGATTATAAGAAATTAGAATATAGTGACAAGCAGTTAGAAAATAAAAATTAATTTTAGTCTATTATGCACTTGGAGCTTGCCGAATGGCGGCTTTAAGTGTATTTTTCAATAAACAAGCAATCGTCATCGGGCCGACACCGCCGGGGACAGGTGTTATTGCACCGCAAACTTCACTAACCGCGTTAAAGTCGACATCACCCACTAATTTAGCCTTACCATTAACTTTTCCGTCGGAGCCATCAGCTTCAATACGGTTAATGCCGACATCAATAACTGTCGCACCTTTTTTCACCCAACTCGCTTTAACAAATTCAGCACGACCAACAGCCGCTACTAAAATATCAGCTTGCTGACAAATTTGGGCTAAATTTTTAGTGCGTGAATGCGCAATAGTGACTGTACAGTTCTCTTGTAATAATAACAGCGCTACAGGTTTGCCAACAATATTTGAGCGACCAATAACCACAGCATGTTGACCTGATAAATCATCACCAAGATATTGTTTAGCTAAAATTATACAGCCTTGCGGAGTACAGGGCACCAAAGCACCTGCCTCGCCATTTAACAATCGACCTGAGTTCATCGCATGAAAGCCATCAACATCTTTTTCAGGATTAATTGCGGCAATAACAACACTTTCATCAATATGCTTAGGTAGCGGCAACTGCACCAAAATACCATGTACTGAATCATCACTATTTAGTGTTAATAATTGAGCTAACAATTCAGCTTGGCTGGTGGTATCGGGCAATCGAATTTCATTAGAAATCATGCCCACTGCTACGGTTTGTTTAATTTTATTGCGCACGTAAACTTGGCTAGCGGCGTCTTCACCCACTAACACTACCGTTAAGCTTGGGGTAATATCGGTAGATTCTTTAAGCGCGGTTACTTCATTTGCTAGCGTAGCTAGCAGCTCGGTCGCCGCTTTTTTTCCATCTATAATCATAATTTTTTTTATTAGTAGAAATGAAGGAGTGCTTTATTAGGCAACATAGTTGACTGATAATATGCGGTCGCCCACTTTGTTAAGAATTTCAATTTCACCATCACACACGGCAATAATTGACTTACGCTCTTTAAACTCTCTAGGAATTATAACGCGACCTTCATCGTTTTGATCAAAAATTTTTACTTTGTGATGTAGCTCTAAGCCATCATCACAATAGTAAATAATAGTTACTTTCCGTTGTAGTTTACTCATAATATTTCACTGCTTACTATTATGCTAATTGATAGTATGAATATACACGAACGTCATGCTGTGTAAATGATAGCACGTCATCTTTATTACTTTATTTTGTAAATATGACGATACATCCGAAGATTATAATAGTTCATCTTAAAATATAAAAAAACCCTGAGCCTAACAGACTCAGGGTCGATCAAATGACCGTTTAACGCACCCTCAACTGTCAAAGTAATACCACGGATATTTAACTTTGACTGCAGAGCTTTTTTACTTCACTAAGTTGGGAGTTAACTTAGTGAAATAATAAGGCCTTGGTAATAGACCAAGTAAAATAACAACTACCAACTTTTCATTTTGCAGCCTTTAACTGCGTAAAATAAAATAAATAAATAACAGGGAAACAATACTAAATAACCGCCTTGTTCACCCATACTACCTGTTGAAGATAAGCTCCAAAATAAGGGGCCAAAAGCACCACCTGAAATACCCATAACTAATAACGCCGAGCCCACACTGGTTAATTTACCCATACCCGATAAAGCAAGAGGGAAAACAGCAGGCCAAACAATAGCATTAGCAAAACCTAAAAAAGCAATCATCACTAAGGTGTCTGGCAACTCAATACCGCCCAGTACCGCATTAGCAATAGCAAAAGAACTATTATCACCAAAGACTATACCTACTGTTAACAGTAAACCTATGACTGCCGAAACCATCAAAGCGTTTTGTTGCGATATAATTCGCGGAATAAGTGCAATTCCTAAAATATAGCCCACAACCATACAAATCATAGTGTAGGACGTCATCATAGTGTAATTTTCCACTCCTAACGAAAGCGCAAAAGTACCAATAGTATCTCCAGCAATAACCTCTGCGGCAACATAGAAAAATAACGCCACTACACCTAATGCTAAATTGGGATGTGATAATGCTTCTTTAAGGTGACCTTGGTGGTTTTCATCTTCGCTGTCTGCTTCATTTTCAAGCTCAGGTAAAGGCGATTTTTTAACCGCTAGCGCTAAAAGGCCAAGAAAAATAGCCATACCTAAATAGGGTAATACTAATGAATTTGCCATGTCATCAATTTGTGTTGGTGTTAATTCGCCACTAGTGTCTTGAAAGCCACTGATAATTAAGGCAGTAAATACCATAGGAGCCACCACACCCGCGCCTTTGTTTAATATGCCCATAATAGAAATACGTGCTGCCGCTGATTCTTCAGGGCCAATACGAACTACATAAGGGTTTACCGCTGTTTGTAATAAAGTAATACCTGTGCCCATCACCAATTGAGCAAATAAGAACAACGCAAATACTTGTGTTTTTGCGGCAGGAATAAATAAAAATCCAGCAACCATCATGGTCGCCATACCTAAAGCCATACCGTTTTTATAACCCACTTTACGAATTATTGCTGCCGATGGTAGCGCGGTAAAAGTAACGGCAATATAAAAGGAGAATAATATTAATGACGCTTCAAAAGGGCTTAACTGCAAAATTTGCTGCAAGTAAGGCATTAAAGAGCCATTAAGCCAAGTGGCAAAACCCAAAATAAAAAATAACCCAGCAACAATTATCATCGGCAGTGCATTGCTTTTCTGACTTTCTTGATGTTCTTTTTTATCATTAACTTGCGTAACTGACATTTCCATAACTTCCTCGTTTCTTAATTTGTAAGTTGCTTATTTAGTAAATACTTAGCTGCAGCCTTAATTTTTTCACATGCCTATGTAGATGACTCAAAATTGACATGTAGGTCGATGCTTGCCTCGACAAAAGGCGTATAAATACTAAATGTCGAGCCTCGCTTCACTCGTGTCGACCTACAAAGCGGTTAATTTCTTAATTCTACGATTTTTTTATTATTTTTAACTAAATTATTTCACCACCAATCCATGTTTCGGCAACACTAAAATTTTCATTTAGGATCACCATATCTGCCTGCATACCGACTTTAAGCTGGCCTCGAATTAATGGCTGATTAGCATATAAATATTGTGCGGGATACAAACTAGCCATACGCAATGATTCATCAAGTGGAATTTTTAAACTAAGATGAGTATTTTTAACTGCGGTTGCCATGTCTAATGACGAGCCCGCCAATTCACCCGTAGTGGACGTTAATTTACCGTTTTCGACATACACCGTTTTGTCATACAAAGGAAACTCCTTCATATCAGTGCCAACAGGCGGCATAGCATCGGTCACGAGAAATATGCCACCCGCAGGTTTAGTTTTAATCGCTAGTTTACAACTGGCAAAATCAACATGATGACCATCAACAATCAAGCCAGCTTGAGTATGATCATTGAGTAACGCACAACCTACTACACCCGGCTCTCGGCCTTGTAACGGCGACATAGCATTAAATAAGTGGGTAAAACCTGTTGCGCCAGCATCGACTGCTTGTTGCGCGGTAGCAAAGTTAGCATTGGTATGACCTAAACAAACTTTGATACCTAGCTTAACCATACGCGTTATATCTGTTGGAGAAACTGTTTCGGGCGCTAATGTCACCATCACTTGACCAATATCTTGTCGAGACAACACTTGCCATTCTAACTCTGAGATAGGGCGAATAAGCTCTGCACAATGAGTGCCCTTTTTCGCCAATGATAAATGAGGCCCTTCAAAATGAATGCCGATAATTCCAGAGACTTTAGCGACTATTGCCTGCGCTACAGCATCAGCAGCTTGCACCATCACTGCAATCTTATCGGTGATCAAGGTTGGCATCATTGCCGTTGTGCCAAATTTAGCATGAGCGGTCATGATGGTTTTGAGTTTATCTACCGAGGGAGAGTCGTTAAATAAAACACCGCCACCACCATTGACCTGTAAATCTATATAACCCGGCACCACCAAACCTGTTGCTTTGATGTCAACATCGTTGGTATTTGAGTCTATCGCGCTAATAATGCCATTGGTAATGGTTAATACTTGATCATCAATAAAATTTTGACCATCAAATAAACGTTTTGCGTAGAAGCGAAGTTGTGCCATTTAACTTTAACCCTTAATTTTTTCAATAACCCGTTAACAAATCAAGCACTTTGCTGTTGCTTTGATTGTTGCTTTAACAGCTCTTTTTTAGCAAAAATAACCGAACCAATTTCTGGTGCATTGAGAGGCTCTGACAATTGCTGTTGTAAGTTTTTATCAAGCCAAGGTTTTAAACGTGACGTTAAGCCACCGATCATCGACATTCGTGGTGGATTTCTAGTCCACAAAGTACGGGCAATATTGTTAATATACTCAGCACCTTCAGCCACAATAGTTAAAGCAACTTTGTCACCCTGCTCGGCGGCATCAAAAACTAAATTAGCTAACTGAGCATAAAATGTTGCCGCTTTGCCAGCAATGGTTTCCACCAACGCGGTATCATCTTTACAACCTAACTTAGCAAGTAAAGCATCATTCATGATTGACGATTCAACAATACCGTCAAGTGATAACAGCACTTGTTTCGCTGCTTGCAAACCAAACCAAGCACCACTACTTTTATCACCATGTGGAAAACCATGGGCACCAATCATAAACTCATGGCCATCAACATAACTAAAACCGCAAGAGCCAGTGCCGGTAATAATGACAGCGCCATCTTCACCTTGATGAGCACCTATACAAGCAATTAACAAATCTGTCGCTAAAAACATTTTTTTAAAAGGGTGCTGCCATGCTTGCATTTGAGCAAACAACACTGGCAAGTTAACGCCCGCCAGACCTACTCCAGCATTAAGTTCGTTTAACTTAATGTTTTCTAATTTAGCATCTTTTAATGCTAACCTAGCAGATTCTATGATTGAATTAGTCGCTTGCTCAAACCCATGTAAAGGGTTACCAGGGCCAGAGAGACCAGATCCTAAAATTTCATTATTTTCATTCATAATAATGGCTTTACATTTACTGCCGCCACCGTCTATACCTAAAAATAACTCTTTGTTATTGTCACTGCTTGTGAACATACTAGCCTCAAAGTTTTTCATTATTCTATCTTTTGCTTTTCCAACTGTTTTCATCTTATCGCCAAATGACAGCGTTGTCATTTCTTTTTTTATATTTTTTTATATTGAGTCATCACTCTTATTAAAATGAAAACATAATCAACTGATTTTATAGGAAAAACCAGCGATAAATTACGAATAAAAAGTTGATAAGTATTATAAACATAATTAATGAACAGACACGTTAGTGATCCGCCCGGCTCTTAAACCATTTACTGAGCGACTACGTATTATTACGGCACTATTGACCTTAACTGGCCCATTGTATACTTGCCACGTTGGTTCTTCATTGCTAGGGAATTGATACTCAATACCTAGTCCTGGAAAAGCGATATTAGCTTTCAATACTCCTTGTTCAATAATAGCTCCTACTGTCGGCAAACGATAATCGATCTCCGCTAGTTCTAATTTAGCAAATTCTTTTTTACCTAAGGTGATCGCAAATAAAGACCACTGATTATCGCGCTTGTTTTTCAGTACTTGCGTAAATACCTTGGTATCTTGCGAGTATTTAGCGCCATGATAATTATAAGGTACAGCCCAATCAGCCAAGTGCCAAGCACGCTCTGCTAAGGCTAATAAACGTGGAAACACTTTATGCTCAACCATATCATCAGTGCGGGTATTTTCACTCCACAACTGACCTTGAATACCTAAATACTTATTGCCTTTGGCTAATGGAATTTTAGTGTCATCAGCAATATAGGGAATATCTTGTCTATCGAGCCAAAATTCAGCATGAACAGGCAAGTTGTCTGGCATAAATTGAAATACTTTTTCAGTGTTAGTATGGCGGGAAGCCCAATAATAACCATGCTCTTTAGGGTCAGCTTCATATGGAAAGTCGAAATACAACGCATCTGGGCTTGAAATCACTATCTGCCAATCTCTATTAGCCAGTGTATGAACCTTGTCGTGTCCGCCCCAAAATAACGCATCCCACGCATTAGCTTGTACGATAGTTGGCATGTTTTCTTTTTTTGTGTGCTCCATACCATCACTCCAACCTGCAGTTTCAATATCTAACTCAGATAAAATACCAGCAACACGCTCAATAAAGTAAGCACCAAGTTGTTTCATGTCGGTAATATTTTTGTTGTTATTAGCAACAAAGTCTTTACAGGCAGGAGACTCCAACCAAGCACCTGCGGTTTCATCAGCGCCAATGTGATAACGCGTTAATGGCTGTCCTGCATCACTGTGAATTTTCTTCACTTGGGTCATGACTTCAATAACAAAGTCATAAGAAGATTCTAAACAAACGTTAATGGTATTATCGCTATAAAACTGTACCGATGAGTATTTAGTGGTATCGTCAAAATCATCCAGCAAAAATTGCTTAGCTTTGGCTTCATCTTCTTTTACTAAATATTTTTTATAACGTGCGGTCATCGCTTTCATTGACGAGCGAGAATGTCCGGGCATATCAAGTGATGGAATAACTTGAATATGGCGAGCAGTAGCTGCTTGCAAAATTTCTTGATAATCAGCGACCGAGTAAAAGCCATTCACTGCAGAGCTGGTATCGACCCCTGCACCAAGTTGCGGCATTAAACAGTTTTCTTCACTGATATCAAAACAGCGCTTTGAGCCAATATCAGTAAGTTCAGGTAGGCTGGGTATTTCTAAGCGCCAACCTTCATCATCGGCTAAGTGCAAATGTAATTTATTTAATTTATAAGCCGCCATTTGATCCAGCAAGTTTAAGACAAAGGCTTTTGAGTGAAAATTACGCGCAACATCAACTAACAGACCGCGAAAAGTATAATGTGGTTCATCAGCAATGGTTAACTGTGGCAGACGACTTTCGCCGACGGTTACTAAGCTGCCTAATGACTGTAAGCCATTAAAAACACCGTTACCGTCAATACCAATTATGCTGATACTCTGCTCAGTAATTGATAGTTGATAACTACCCATCACTTTACTGTTATCCTTAACAATACTTAAATGTAGAGGTAAACCTGATTTAGTTTGCGTTAAACCTAACGATGTTAAACGCGCTAGCGCGGCATCAACATCATTTGCGTGCACATTACCCAATGAAACTAAGATACCTTTACTCACATCAACAAAAGCGTTGTCAGCAGCGATGCTGACTGATTTAGGTGTAGGCACAATAGCGTGTACTACCGAAAATTCATCGCTAGTTAATACCGCATTACGCGCATATAAATCTTTGCTAGTTAGCCACTTTGTTTTATCACTGGGGTTGCGTTTAAATTGTTTATTAACATCAGTAAAGGTTTCAATGTGCGAAAGCATTTCAAGCTTTGTGTCTTTATCAATATAAGGGCGAGTACTGTCGATGACACGTGCATCAAGCCCTGTCGCACTAACAATATAGTTTGGCATGGCATCAGATTCTGCCAACATCCAAGTCTTAGCACGAAATAATAATGTTTTAGTTTCGCCCTGCTTAAAACCTGAAAAGTCGTCTTGTAACGTAATTTGATGCAAGTCACCACTTATATGCTGCACACTAAACTCATTGCTTTCAAAAGATTGAATGGGCGCGACTTGGCTAAAATGAATACTCCACCCTTTCGCAGCAATCACTTGTGAGGCCGTAAAGCTTAGTTCAGCTTCAAAACATTTACCGTCAGCAAGTTTCTGATCACACTTATCTGTTGGGATATTCGTGATGACACGATATTTAATGTCAAGATTGGTGGCAATGTTATCAATATCTTGTTGTGTAGGACTGTGCAATGTCACTGAGTTTTCGCTTGAAGACTGCTGCTGCGTTGATTCATTCACTACTTCATTGTTTTGACCGCAGGCAGCTAAAGTTAGGAGCAACAATAAGGTAAGAGTTGATTGTGGTGTAAGTGATAGTAAAGATGTTTTTATATTCATGTTTAGAACCTGTTCCTAGAGATTTACTCAGTGACAATAAAAGTAAATTAATTTTATACGCATACTATCCATAATTTTGACAGCGCTGTCAAATGTGAGTATATTAATTTTAAATACAAGAATATTTGTCAATCGGGCATTTAAAATACAAGATGTAAAAGTAAACAATAGAAGCAAACAATAGAAGCAAACATAATAATGAAAAACTTACAGCTAAACCCAGAGCTAACTATTCAAGAAATAGCAATTCCCCATACAAATTTAACTGCCTATGTTATTGATGACTTTTTACTAAACACCGAAAGTGTGATGCATTTCGCCAAAAACATCGCTTATTATAATCCTATGCATACGGATAATTCTTATTACCCTGGTGTTCGCGATAATATGCCAGAGCCCTACATAAGGCTACTGCAAGCCTTTTTCCAAGAAGAAATCATCTCTAATAGGCTAAAAAACAAACACGGCTCGGCTATCGTTCATAAAAGTCTTCTTTCATTAGTTTCTTGTCCGCCCTCGCAATTACTTAGCGAACAAAAAATGCCTCATGTGGATAGTTGTAAAAATAATGAATATGCTTTTGTTCATTACCTTTCCGGTAAAGAGCTTGGCGGTACCAGTCTATATCGTTATATTCCAAAGAATATAATTGAACTGAATGAGAAAGATGAAGCTGTTTTAGATGATATGCTAATGGCAATAACCTCAAAATCAAAAGAGCATAGCGGTTATATTACTCAATCAACCAGTTTATTTGAGCAAGTACTAACTATTGAGGCAAAATTTAACCGTCTGGTAATATATCAAGGTAATCTACTGCATAGTGCTAACCTAACTTCAAAAGACAGCTATAGCGGTGGTACCTCTAATGGACGACTCTCAATCGCCTCATTCGCAAGTGTAATTGATAAGTAAACGAGTCACCTCTACTCATAAAAAATTATCTATATAATATATTAGAAAACTAATACTGGAGTCTTAAGTAAATGACAAATATTATCCCCTTAAACCACGAACAGCATGCTTCACTAAAAATCACAGAGAATAAAGATTTTACTCGCTTTAAAAACCAGCACCTTATTCCGGTACTTGTTCAAGATTTTATTCCATTAGCCTCAGAATTCCCTGTGGTTTTTGTTAAAAATACCGAAACCGGTCAATTTACCGCGGTGGCTATGATGGGCATAAAATCAAACATCAATCTTTATTGCCAAACGGCCAACTGGCCTGCCGAAGTCATGCCGACAAGTTTCTTTAACTTTCCATTATCTCTCGTTAAAGAAAGTGAAGACAATGATAATTGTTTTGTCTGTATTGATACTGATGCTAGCGTAGTCAATACCCATGCAGGGCAATCATTATTCAATGAAAAAGGCGAGCAAACAAATTATCTAAAAGCAAAAACTGATCACCTACTCAATATTGCTCAGCAACATGAACAAACGAGCAGTATTGTGCAATATTTTGCCCGTAAAAAATTACTGACATTAAAAACATTAAACCTCAATTTAGGTGAAGAGCAAAAAATAACACTTGATGGGCTTTATGTGATCGATGAACAAAAGTTAACCGCATTATCAGATAAAGAGTTTACTGAGTTACGCAACAAGGGCTTGTTACCAATAATTTATGCGCATTTATCATCCATGCATCAAATAGCAAGACTAGCTAAAATGCAAATCGCTTTCGATAAGAGCTAACATCATCGTAATGAACGGTATAAAATAGAGCGGTGCAACTATTTTATACCGCTTAACATTTAAATATCCTGTAAACCAAATTTGTTAATTTTTTCCAATAAATCTCTGTGATTAGGCAACTTAGCCACAAGATATTCTTCTTTAGCATTAAGCTGTGCAATATGCTCTGCTGCCCGCTGTTTTTTTTCTGATAACAAAGCAATGGGGCTAGTTTTAAAATCCATTCCATAAAGAACAAAAAGAAAATTCTCTAAGTAAAACACTTCAAACTGACTAAAAAAATCATCTTTTATTGGCACAAAACGCTGCCATAAATCAAGTTTTTCTTGTAAAGACTTTGGTATAGAATTTTCATCCCTATTGGCTAACCAAAAATCAGAATCGCTACGATCTGAAAGGCAATAATGCAGTTTAATAAAGTCAACAACACGTCGCCAGGCATAACCCATTGCATGATTAAAACGTTTTTCTAAGGCCGGCATTTCATCAAGTGTGGCGGGGAAACGTTTCGTAAGGAAGTCAGCTGAAAAGTCAGTCAATAATATTGATGTTGCTTCTAACGGTTCTAAGAATCCTTGAGCTAAACCTAAAGCTACACAGTTTTTATGCCAGAACTTTGCTCTGTAGCCAACTTTCATCGGTAATTTTCGATAGGTAAGTTTACTGTCTTGCTCACCTAAGCTTTCACCTAAATAACGGTCTAATTTTTTTTCAGCCTCCGCATCGGTCATAAACTGATCAGAATAGACAAAACCAACACCACGCCGGTTTGGTAAGGCAATATCCCAGATCCAACCTGCTTGATGCGCTGTCGCAATAGTGAATGGTGGGATATCGGCATTTTCTGCGGTAGGCACTTGCACCACAAGCGCTGTATTTACCAATAATTGCTTAGAAACATCAACAAAAGGCACCTTTAATGCTTTATCAATTAATAATGATACAAAGCCTGAGCAGTCTATATAAAAATCAAAAGCCAGCTCACCTTTACTATCTGTTAACAATGAATGAATAGCACCATCTTCATTTAAATTAACCTTAGTAACATTCGCTTGAATATGATTAACAGCAAATTTATCTTTAGCATTGTTCGCTAGTAAATTAGCAAATTTTGCGGCATTAAGGTGGTATGCATAAGCTAAGTCACCTTGGTACTCTGGTGTGGTAATGGTTTTAGGTGCTAAACCTAACTCACAAACCTTATATTGGCTAGAAATAGAGCGAGCAAAAGAAATATTCGATAGTTTATTTAACCAATGGGCCGTCAATAATTCACTATCATTACTACTGGGTACATCAAATAGATGGTGAAAAAAATTCTCTTCGCCATGTTTATTTTTATCCATCCAGTTCACGAATTTTATCGATTGCTTAAATGTGACATCACACTCGCGAATAAATTGGCTTTCACTAATACCAAAACTTGCTAAAGTTTTTTTTATATCGGGCACTGTGCCCTCACCAACCCCTATCGGTGGGATATCAGGTGATTCGATTAAGGTAACAGACACGTCCTGCCTTTTAAGCATTTCTTTACCTAAATGGTTTGCAGCTAACCAGCCTGCCGTGCCCCCACCAATAATAGCAATGTTTTTTATGTTCATAAAATCTCAAAAAATCATCTTCGAATAAGCGCAGTAAAACTGCTATCTATACTAAATAAAAACCCAGCGGATGCTGGGCTTTTATTAACTAAATGTTAACTTCGTTGCTTAGAAACGAACAGCAAAACCAACTTTATACGTTGCTTCACCTTCGAAAGTCCATGCTGGGAAACCAAGCTCTAAATCCGCAGAAGGAGCAGAACCAGAAGCATAAGCACCTGTTTGCAAGCTATCTTCTTCTAAGATGTTTGCCGCTTCAAAAGTAATATTTAAATAGTCAGTTGCTGCCCAAGACCCACTGAAGTCTAATGTACCGAAGGCTTCGTGAGTACGGTTTAAGTACCAGTTTGGAGCTTCACGCATAATGTACTCTGAACGCCAGTTATAAGCTAAACGCACTGATAAATCATCATTCTCGTAGAAACCAACGGTATTAACAGTATGCTCTGATGAATCAGAGAAAACATTCTGAAGGTCAGGGTAGTTCTCAGCCGGAGATTCTGCATCAGCATAGGTGTAGTTTACGCTGTAACCAAAACCATTATCAAATGCGTCTTGTATTTGTAATTCAACACCTTGGATAGAACCACCACTTACGTTAGTTGATTGGCCTACATCCCAACAGTCAGCTTCAGCATTACCACAAGGGCTTAGTTCAGGAGATGTTTGGTAAAGAGGAATATTGATGCCAATTTGTTGTTGAGTTACTGAACGTGCAGATATAAAAGAACTTACATCTTTCATAAAGTAACCAATACTCATCATACCGTCGTCGCTAAAGTACCATTCAACACCAATATCAGCTTGGAAAGCTTTAAATGGTTCAAGCGCTACATTACCAGTAGACGCTACCTGTACGCCTGGTACATTCGAGTTAAGGTTAGCTAAAGAAGTCGCAGAAAACATATCAGCGTAGTTAGGACGAGAGATAACTTGTGCTGCTGAGGTACGTAAAATAACATCATCAGCTAAATCCATTACTACGTTTAAGCTAGGTAAAAGTTCATTGTAACTTGCTGTATCAGTAGAAAGTGTATCGCCGTAATTTCCTTCAGCATCTAATGCATAGTAATCAGATGATGCATCAGTAGCTACATAACGTAGACCTATGTTACCGCGAATACCATCAGTGCTAAAATCAGCCATTACATATAATGCAATGTTTTCTTCTTCTACGGTACCATAACCTGATGCATTAGAAACATAATAGTCAGTTGCCGCTTTAGAATCAGCAAGAATTAACGCACGATCTGCTTCTGGAAGAGTAAATCCAGCACCTGAAGTTACTCTACCTGGGTAGTATTCACTTGCAGGTCTAAAGGTACTTGCATGATCATAATCAGCAGCTAGTACACCGCTAAGGTCTTCCCTTTTAACTGAGTGATCAGCGTAACGAAAACCGGTTCTAATGTTATCAATAACGCCAAGTTCAACAGGAATTGCAAAATCTAAGTTTAGGTAAGTTTCTTCATCTGAGTTAGGACCATCGCCCATTGCCCAAGTTTGAATACCGATATTGTCAGGTAAAACTGATAAGGGGATATTTTTATTTTCAACATTAAATGTTGCTTGCTTTCCTGTCATATCCCATGTACCAAAAGTATCACTAGAGTCACGAGCATATTCACCAACAAGTGCCGTTCTTGAGCCACCATCTGACGTAGTATTACCTATACGGCCAGAAAAAGTGAATTCATCGGCCTCATAAGTCCAATCGAAATCAACCGTGTTAGAATCCATTGAAGATTCACGAGCCCAAGTTTGGAAATAACCAGAACGAAATCCTTCAGGGCCGTAACCCAAATTATTGTCCACTTTAGTTCTTTTTACACAGTTACCATTGACGGGGTTTGTTTGTGTACATGAATCAGCACCCGGGAACATAATAAGTTGAGTATTAGCGTTGTTTGCGCCTAAGTCTAACGACATTATACTCAAACCCAATTCTAATGAATCCGTTGGACGGTATTGCATATCAATGTTTAAAGCTGTACGTTCACGTTCCTGTTGGAATGTAGTTGGCGCCATACCGCCACTCCAGTTTCTTGAAGTTTCAACACCATTACGTTGGTAATCAGTTTCAGAGTATGCACCTGAAACTAAGATACCAAAAGTTTCCTCATCATTTTTCCAGCTGTATAAACCTGAAAGTTCTGGGCTAACTTCTTCATTAACTGAACCATACTGACCTTTTACACTAGCAAAAACAGTGTTTGCTTCAAGATCAAATGGTCTGCGAGTTTTAACGATTACCGTACCACCGATACCACCTTCAACTAAGTTAGCTTGTGAAGACTTATAAACTTCTAAACCACCAACCATTTCAGATGGCAACATTGCGTAGTTAAAGCTACGGTCAACTGGTTGTTGGTCAAACCAACCAGTTGAAGCTACTGAATGGCCATTTAATAAAGTACGTGTTAATTGTGCAGATGCACCACGAATAGAAACTTGCTGGCCTTGGCCGAATTGACGAGAAACAGTTACACCTGGAATACGTGCTAATGATTCACCAACATCACCATCTGGGAACTTACCTACATCTTCCGATGTTACAACATCAACCACGGCATCAGAAAAACGCTTAGCATTTATTGATGCTTTTAATGAACCACGAATACCAGTAACCTGAATCACTTCAATTTCTTGTTCTGCTTTTGCTTTTTCGGCAGCCATAACCAGTGGTGCAGTACCACCGGCTAGAATTAAAGCGATTGAGCTCGCTAATGCGCCTTTTTTAAATTTTTTAGATGACATCGACTTTCCCTTACACACGTTTATTTTTTGAAAATGTATTTTCATATTGATAATATTTTATTCTGGTTTTACGACAGCGCTGTCATATTTACTTCAAAAGAATATGACAACGCTGTCATAAGACAAGTAAAACCATACCCCTTATTTTTCTTTTGGCTAGAGTAAATTAACAATTAATTGAACATTAAATGTAATTAATTATAAACAGCGCTGAATTATAAGACTTTTTAGTTTGAATGTTTTTTATTAAAAATGAAAAACATTGCCACTTTCACGCAATATGAATACTTTAGATGAAAATATTTAGGCATTTAACAAAAAAAGGTAGGCAAAAAATTTGCCTACCTTTTGGTTATTATCTTACAAATGGAGATATATTATTTTATTTTGAATAAGCTCTGGGCATATTGCTTTTTTGAGTATAACGATCACGTAAAGCGTCTTGGCGTGAACGTGTCGAGACTGCTTTGCCATTGATCCACATTAAGTCCACTTTGGTACTAAGCTCAAAAGGGTCCGCACTCCATAAAACTAAATCTGCATTTTTTCCAACCGCAATACGGCCTGAGTTTAGTTTAAAAACATCGGCGACATTAGCCGTTAAAGCTGAAAATGCATCCGCTCTTGGTAAACCGTTAGCTACCGCAATGCCGGCATCAAAACGAAGCTGATTCAAATTATGACTTCCACCTTTGGGTGCTAAAATAACTTTAACACCGGCTTTCGCTAATGTTGCCATATTAGTTAACGAGGCATGTAAGGAGTCAAAACTGGTTGGTAGGTTAGCAATTGAACTTAATATAACCGGCACCTTAGCGTCTGCTATTTCGTTAGCTATAAGCACAGCATCACTGGCACCCACTAACACTAAATCAATACCGTATTTTTTTTTCAATGCTAATAGAGCCAATAAATCACTAGCTCGGTCTGCATAAGCTAATAATGGTTTTTCACCGGCTAACAAGGCATTAATAACTTGTTCATCACGTTTTGGCTCTTTAACTTCATTATCCTTTTTATCTTTGTCCTTTTTATCTTTGTTTTTCGCTTCTTGCTTCGATTTTTTCTTCGCTAACGCTTTTTTAGCATCGGCAAATTTATGATCAAGTGCTTGCAGGTTTCGTGCTCGAGAACCTTTATTTTCAGCACCTAAATGCACTAATACCGCATTTTGTTTTTCAATAATACTGGTAAATTCGCCCGATAAATCAACGGCAAAAGTTTGACCTGCAAATAAATCTTCGCCACCATGAGGCGCGACAATATTACTGGTAATTCCGCCTTTGCGATTATAAGCAATCAAGGTTGATTTAGGATTAAATGCCAAGCTCGCATCAAAAGTTATCTTGGCTTTTTTATCTCCACCGTCACGTGTTTTGGCTACTGCACTAACTTCAACTAAGCCTAAAGTATTCATACTACCAATGAAACCTGGCGTTAATATTCTGCCCTTGGCATCAATAATTTCATCTACTTTAATGTCTTGCGGAGTATTTTGTTTTGAATAAACCTCAATGATTTTTCCTTGCTCAATTATCACCGTTGCTTGCTCTAAAACCCCCATGCTAGCGACTGTGTAAACAGTCGCATTAGTAATAGCAGTGCTTTTTGCTTGTACCGCACCAGTAACTAAAAATAAAGCGACAGCCGACACTTTTACTAAAGCACTTAAGGTGATATGTCGCTTACCTAATTGATCATCTAATTGATCATTTAATTGCATCTGTTTCATTAGTTATCTCCTATTCTTGCCCTAACATAAAATCACTTTTCGCCTGATATTTCTCATCAAACCTGTCATACACTTTCGCGCCATCAACAAAGACTTGTTCCGCTTTTGCGTAAACACTAAAGGGGTTGCCATTCCATAACACTAGATCAGCATTTTTCCCCGCGGCTAAACTACCGGTTTTATCATCAATACCCAATGATTTAGCGGCATTGACAGTGATCCATTTAATCGCATCTTCTGCTTTTAGTTTGAAACCATTATCATTGGCGCGATATAACACCTTGCCCGCTTCTTGGTTTAATCGTTGAATAGTGATTGCAGAATCAGAATGAACAATAGCACATGAATTTTTTACTGCATTTACTATTGCTACATTTTCTTCAACCATATCAAAAGCTTCCATTTTAAAGCCCCACCAATCTGGCCACATAGCAACACAATTGCCATTTTCAGCTAAGGTATCTGCAATTTTGTAAGCTTCAATACCGTGATGAAAAGTGCCTGATTGATAGTTAAATTCTTTGGCAATATCCATCATCACCACCATTTCTTCGGCTTTATAACAGTGATTGTGAATTAAAATTTCACCGTCAAGCACGCCCATTAAAGTATCTAATTCTAGATCTCTTGTCGGCGCTTGTGGGTTTTTACCTGCCGCATAATCACGGTCATATTTATTCCAAGCTCGTTTATATTCTGTTGCCTCAGCCCAAGCCGCTCGATAACCAGCAACATTGCCCATACGGGTAGAAGGTAGCTGTTTTCTTTTACCATAAACACGTTTAGGGTTTTCACCACAAGCCATTTTTAAACCATAAGGCGCATCAATAAATTTCATACCCTGCATAGTATGGCTAGGCACATTTTTCAACGTCACCCCACGACCACCAAATAAGTTGGCCGAGCCGGGTAAAATTTGTAAGGTAGTAACTCCGCCCGCTCTAGCCGATTGAAATCCGGGATCTTGTGGCCAAACACTGTGTTCGGCCCAAACTTCAGAAGTATTAGGTGAAGTCATTTCATTACCATCAGAGTGTGATTCAACATTAGGGCTTGGGTAAACACCTAAATGAGAATGCACATCAATAATGCCAGGGGTTAGCCATTTTCCTTGAGCATCAATGGTAGTAACATTAGCGATATTGGTGGCGGTTAAATCAATACCCACTTGGCTAATTTTACCATCAACAATCAGTACATCGGCATGATCAAGTCGCTCACCGGTACCGGTTAATACGGTCGCATTAGTAAATAAAGTATTTTGCTGTGGTAATGCTTGATAAGTGCTCGGAAATGGATTTTTCTTTATGGTGACTTTGACATCTTGTTTTTCGTTAGGCAAACAAGCCGTTAAACTGAGTGACACCGCAGCCACAATTAAGCTTAACTTAATGGGGGTTTTATTCATTGGTATTCCTTGGAGTGATAAAGACTATTATTATTTATTTTATTTAAGTAATAATTTAGACCTGAAAAGGATATTATGCTTTGCTACTAACGACAAGCGCTGAGTGAGAGTGAGTATCAGTTTTATTAGTGAATTACGACCAGTGGTCAGAAAAACAAGGTGGTTGACTGGTGATTTTTGCTAATAAACAACAAACTATTCAAGTAAACAGTGACAACAGCAAACGTTTGATTTTTTTAACCCTAAATAACAATAATAACAAAACAATTGCCAAGTAAAAAAGGGGTGATGTTAACTCAGACTTTACTGACCAATAAAAATGAACGGTGACTAAAAGCGCAATTAAATAATTAAAATTATGTAAACGTTGCCACGACTTACCCATTTTTCGTTTTAGTTTGCTAATAGAGGTAATCGCTAAGGCTGTTAGTAATAAAAAAGCAACCATACCCACCGTGATGTAGGGGCGTTCAATCACTTCACTGATAAATAAAGCGCCATCAAATTGCACTTCAAAGCTAAGAAAATTAAGCACATGAAACAGTGCATAAGTATAAGCATAAAGCCCTAATACTCGCCTAGTTTGCAACAAATAACCTTGCTTGAATATTTTCGCTAATGGGCTAATACTTAAGGTTATTAATAATAAATTAAGTGCTCCTATACCGGTAAAGTGAATAACGACTTCAACGGGATCTGCGCCTAATCCATCGCCAAACGCCAAAAAATATAAGTTAGCTAAGGGCAACAAGGCCCCCAAATGGATGATCACTTTTAAGAAAAAAACTTTAGTGCTGCTCGTCATAAAAAATCGGGAATACTTTGGTTAATAAATAGCCTACCTACAAAAACTAAAAATGTTTTGATAAGTTCATACCTCGATATAAATCAGCCACTTCTTCTGAGTAACCATTAAAAGGCAAGGTAGCAATACGGTTTCGAGTAAATAAGCCGCCACTGGTTATACGGCGTTCACTGGCTTGGCTCCACCTAGGGTGGTCGTGGTTAGGATTAACATTGGCGTAAAAACCGTATTCTTTGGGTGCTAACTTTTTCCATGTAGTGCTTGGCTTATGTTCAACTAATTTAATACCGACAATAGATTTGATGCTTTTAAAGCCGTATTTCCACGGCACTACTAAACGAATGGGTGCACCATTTTGTGGTGGCAGGGTTTTTCCATATAAACCAACACTCATTAACGTTAAGGGGTTCATCGCTTCATCTATTCGTAAGCCCTCAACATAGGGATATTTAATGCCACCACCTAAGCGTCTATTGGCTTGTCCGGGCATTTGTTTAGGATCATATAAGGTTTCAAAAGCAACATAGTTAGCGCGAGAATTAGGCGCAACTTTTTTCAGTAAACTCGCTAAACTAAAACCTATCCAAGGAATAACCATTGACCACGCTTCAACACAGCGCAAACGATAAATACGCTCTTCTAATGGGAATAATTTAGTTAAATCATCATAATCTAATGTAATTGGATGATCACATTCACCTGAAATTTTTAACTGCCACGGTTCAACCTTAAAACTTTGTGCTAGCTCGGCTGGTTGGTCTTTTTTTGAGCCAAACTCATAGAAATTATTATGAGAAATAACTTTTTTTTCCGGCGTTTTTATCAACGTTTGGTTGAAGGGGTCTTTACTGTAAGTCAGTGTTCTGGTTTGGAAAGGCGCTTCATCATCACTAAAAAACCCCGCTTTGGCATTGTTTGCAATCGCCGAGCTCATTAACGCACCAGCACCAAGAAAGCCCATTTGTTTTAAAAGACGGCGACGTTCATGGTATATTGGTTCATCGGTTACGTGAGATTCATTAAGGTCAAATTTTTTTGGGATGTTAATTAACATGAAGTGTCTACTGTAAACAATTGATACTTACAATAGACACTTAAAAGAGAGGATAAATTTCAGTGATAGTGAACTTAAACAAGTTCACTAAACTATAAAAATTAAGCTGCTTTTGTTAATTGTTGCAAATGAGCAACAACATCATTTGACTCATAAAGCCATTGCACTTGGCCATTGGCTTTTTCGATACGTAAACAGGGCACCGTGCGTTTACCACCTTCACGAATTAGCTCTTCACGGTAATCATTTTTTTTGTTGATATTGCGTAACTCAATATTCAAACCTTCGCGTTTCATGGTACGACGTACTTTGACACAAAAAGGGCAGCTCGGTAGTTGATACAAGCTTAAACTTTGAGTTTTCTCATCAAACTTTTGTTGTTCTTGGCTTGTTCTTTTAGGCGATTTAGGCGAAAAAATGAAATTTATTAATAAAATGAGACGACCTATCGGCCAACGTATAAGTGACATAATCATAGCGTTTACTTCTGTGTTAAAAATGTAAGGTGTAATAAGCGAATCAAATTCGACGGTAAAGTTTAGCACAAAGTGTCTTTTTTAGCTCATAACAAAGTTTTACTATTATTAATACTTTGATCATGTTTGCCAAGTTTATTAAATTTAATCATCGCACGTAACTCTTCTATATATTCTATCCCCCGCTCAGAATAACTCGTAAGCCCCGCAGCTAATGCATCTCCGGTTACCGGTTGTTTGTTTATACGTAATTGAGTACGAATATTACGTAATGTTTGATAGGCTGGATGGCTGTTTAAATTTTGCATATAACTGCCCAAAGATTTTTTAGGCGAACTAAAGGTTGCCACTTCATGCGCTTTGCCTGAATCTCTTTGTTGAGGCACAAGGCCACAACCTTGTTCAAAACACCACTGACCAAAATAGTTATTACCCTGAGTAGCAAACCTTGAGGTTCCCCACGCACTTTCATTTGCCGCTTGTGCTAACACCAAAGAAGGTGGCAAGACATCAACTTTTTCAAGCAACTTTTGCCATGACTTTTTATTATTAACACTGAAATTTTTAACTCTATATATAATAACTAATTTATCTAGCTGGTGAGTCTGCCACCAACCAAGGTCATCGCTATTTTCACGCCAGAACAACAGTTTTTTTCTAATGGACATTATTGCTCTATTTTTTTCTTCGATTAAGGGTAAAAAATAATTAAAGAACACTGTTTTTCTTACTGTGCCTGCGGCGTATTGTTCAAAGTTCGGCGTGCTTTTTCCTGAAATCCAAATACCAATTCCCATCAAAATAATGATTAATACCGCAAATAAACTATATTTTTTCTTTATTATGTCGAACAAGTAACCTCCTTAACGTAACGAACAGAACCAACCTCAAAATACGGAACCATAAATTTAAGAATGAAACTTCTATCTAAAAAACATTAAGCTAAACTCAATTCAGGTACACAAAACGCTGACTATTAATGTTATTTAAAATTGCTGTTAACGCTACTTTATTTTTTGCCTGTTTGCTCAAGCAAACGAATTAGACGATGATGATTTTCTCTCATTAACGCTTGAGCAATGATTACATACTCAAGTAGTTAGCAGCAATGGCATCGAAGAAACTTTAATTGATGCTCCGGCGGCTATGCTGGTAATCACTAAACAAGAAATATTACAACGTGGTTATAACAATTTAGTTGAAATATTAGTAGATTTACCCGGCTTTGATGTGGTTAATACTGGCGACTCAGTTCCTAGTACAGCATATCAGCGCGGATATAGAACTCCTTTTACCACCAGAACATTATTTATGATTGATGGTCGTATTGAAAACCACTTGTGGAGCCAACAAGTACTATTGAGTCGCCAATACCCTATATCAATGATCAGCCGTATTGAAGTTTTATATGGCCCCGCTTCGGTTAAGTATGGCGCAAATGCTTTTTTAGGTGTTATTAATATCATTACCAAAAAAGGCATTAACCTTGATAAAGGAAAAAATGAACTTACTATAAAAGCCGAGTTAGGTAGTTGGAACTCCAAAGGATTAGAATTTTTCTCACGTGGACGTAATGACGGTTTTAGCTATCAACTAGCCGCCAGAATATTTACCAGCGATGAAGAAGACTTGTCACAACGCTGGGGGTTTTTATCCAATGAACTCTACCGTAATAAAGACATTTGGGGGCCGATACTTGGATTAAAAAACGATGGCATTAATTTTGGTCAATATGCCAACCCAACCGACGACTGGGGGATTTTCGCTTCACTACAATATAAAAACCTCAAGGAAGGTATCAACCAATGGCTCATAGATGAAGGTTATGGTGCTACTTTCGCTGCCGATAAAGGACAAAACAATGCTGACTGGCGCCGCTCATCACAGCAATATTTTATTGAGTATCAGTGGCAAATAAATACCAAATTACAGTTAACTAGCGAGCTAAACTACCGAGAAAGTAGAGTGTGGGGAAATTGGGCAGAAGCGACACCTGATTGGAATGACAATATGTCTAATTTTTCTTATGTTAGTTTTACCAATTGGAATTCAACCAATAATGCAGCGGAAGTTAAACAAGATCTCGATTTCAAATTTTCTGACACCTTCAGGCATTTAGCCGGTTGGCGTTTTAAACAAACCGATTTAACCGCGAGGTTTTTGCACCGGGGATTGGTAAAGCAGATGCAGGTAATGATTTTTCAAAACGCAGTTTAGGTTTTAATAATTCATTAATACCGCAACCGGGACGCTCTTTCTGGTTAACCGCCCAGTATCAATTTTGAATTGACTAATAGCCAATATCAACGTTTAGATTTTTTGTGTTTCGGCACATAATTTAAAATAGAGACGGGCACCACTTTTTTAACGGTAAATCCGTCAATTTCTTTGCGCACAATAACATGTCCAAGACGACTTTCAATAGCACAAAGTTCTCTAAAGTTGTCCTTTGAAACAAACGAAACAGCTTCGCCAGAAGCCCCTGCTCGCCCTGTACGACCAATTCTATGAATATAATCATCCACTTGATCAGGTAAGTCATAATTCACCACACGAGCAAGGTCGCCAATATCTAAACCGCGAGCAGCAATACCGGTAGCCACTAAAAACTTAATTTTTCCTGATTTAAAATCGCTCAGTATTTGTTCTCGCACCGCTTGAGTTCTACCACCATGAATAGACTCCGCTTTTATGCCGCGTTTTTCTAATTGGCTAACTAACTTTGCTGCGCCATGTTTTGTTTCGATAAAAATAAGCGCTTGTTGCCATTGTTGTTCGGTGATCAGGTGACTGAGTAAAGCGGATTTATTGCCTTTGTCTGTGGTGATCAACCATTGCTCAATTTTAGGTTTCGAGGCACTGTTTTGAGCAATAGATATTTCTACCGGATCGTTAATTGCTCTTTTAGCTAAAGAACGGACATTGTCAGAAATAGTCGCGGAAAATAATAAATTTTGACGCTCTTTAGGCAAACGCTCAATAATTTTATTGATATCATCAATAAAACCCATATCAAGCATTCTGTCCGCTTCATCAAGCACTAATACTTCTAGTTCGTCAAAGTGTAAAGCGCGCTGATGCGCCATGTCTAACAATCTACCCGGTGTCGCTACTATAATATCAACGCCCCATATAAGGCGCTGTTTATGAGGAGCAGCATCAACACCGCCATACATGGCCATAGAGCTTAGCTCTAAATATTTACCATATTGGCTAATGCTCGACTCAACCTGAACGGCCAATTCACGCGTTGGCGTTAAAATAAGTGCACGAATGCGTTTACCGCGTAATTTTCGTTCGGTATTGAGCAGCTCTAGCATCGGTAAAACAAAACTTGCCGTTTTGCCCGTACCCGTTTGTGCCGTGGCAATGAGATCTTTTCCAGCCAATACCACAGGTATTGCTTGCTTTTGAATAGCGGTCGGCTCGGTATAAGCTAAATCAGCTACCGCTTTTAAAATGGGAGCAGATAATCCCAGTGTTGAAAATGACATTTAAGGTCTCAAGGTAAGTTATATTTTATTGAATGAAACTCAGCAATAAATAAGTCGTTAACACCACTACCACCCACATTACCATACTGCCTAAAGGGAAATTACGTGACAGCAAACCACTAAGGCGATCATTCTTGCCGGCAACGTAAGTTAAGCAGGTTGTTAATTTAAGTATAAATGCAGCTCTTAATGCGCCATCTACTCGCCAAATGACAGAGAACACGCGTTGCAATACATTGGGCAAGGCACGACGATAGGTCCAATCGAAATCTAAATTAGTTGATGGTAGTTCAGGCGGGTACATACCCCTGAGGTTAAGCCAAACAAACGCTAACGCTGAAAACAGTAACAATTGAGTTTGTGCTAATACATGGGTTGCATCGTAAGGATTATAACCGGTGTCATAAGGTAACAATGAGTATAAGGCTTGCGGATAGATACCAATAGCAATACAAAGCGTTGCCCCGATTGCCATGGCAAATAACATATTTTTAGGTGGATCGCTTACCCGAATACCAGAGTCGTGAGCAAAGAAAGCAAAATATGGAATTTTTATACCCGCATGATGAAATACTCCCGCAGCGGCAAATAATAATATCAGCCAGATCCAGTCGTAGCCTTCTTTAAGCACTGCTGACATCACCATAGACTTAGCAACAAAACCACTAAATAACGGGAAGGCAGAAATTGAAGCCGCACCGACAATGCACAAAAGGGTGGTTTTGGGCATGGTTTTGTATAAACCGCCCAGATCAGAGCCATTTATTTTGCCGGTCATATGTAATACCGCGCCCATACTCATGAGTAACAAACCTTTGTAAATAATATGAGCGAAGGCATGAGCTGCTGCGCCATTGACGGCAAGCGCTGTGCCAATACCTATGCCCACCACCATATAACCCACTTGGTTTACCAAACTATAAGTCAGTACTCGGCGTAAGTCGTTCTCTATTACCGCCAAGAAAATTGGAAAACATGCCATAGTAGCGCCAATATAAATGAGTAACTCTGTACCCGGGTAAGCTCTAGCTAAAGCGTAAACGCCCACTTTAGTACTAAACGAGGCTAGGAAAACAGTGCCGGTAACGGTTGCCTCTGGATAGGCATCGGTAAGCCAGTTATGTAGAAATGGAAACGCACACTTAATACCAAAAGCGAGTAAAATTAACCAGCCAGCAATACCGTCTAAACCAATATAGCCAAACTCTAAGGTATTGTTTTCATGGGCATAAAAAAGAGCTCCCGCAAGGAGGATCACACCAGATAAAACCTGAACAATGAGGTAACGCATGCCAGCAGCATAGGAGCGCTGTGTTCGGCGAGCTAAAATGAGAAATACCGAAGTAAAGGCTAATAACTCCCAAAAAATGAATAACGTTAACAAATCGCCAGCAAAAACGGCACCTAAAGCACTACCTGAATACAATAGTGCTGCTACTTGTTGCAGGGTATCGCGCAGGTGTAAGGAATAAACAATGCCAATGAGTGCTGCTATATGAAAAACATAACCAAATATTAGGCTTAATTTGTCGACCCGATAAGGGCTAAGCTGATAATCAAAAAAAGCAATTTGTAGGTGGACACCTTCAGGTACCATCCACAGGTGGATGGCACTCACAATAGGAATGACAACCATTATCGCGCCGCGCAATTTACCGCGGGTGACTAATGCTAGTAAAGCACCAATAAAAAAAGGTACAAAAGGAGGGATTTCAGTCATCCACATGGCTTGCCCCTTTATTGTCATTTAACTCAGTAGATTGCGGTTTGTCATAATAATCTTCATCACGCATCAGGAAAGTTCGCATCCAAGTGGCAACAATCACTAAAAGAACACAACCAACAAAGCCGTAAATAGGATAAAAGCCCCACAGGTTTTCCCAACTGTGATAAATATGACGATTAATCACAAAATCTAAAAGAAACAATAAAATACAACAAGCGTAGAGTATGTGTAAAACACGCTTTATGTTTTTAGGATCATCAAATAGGTATTTTTTTTCATCTTTCATGACTTATTTTCCACCGGTCAAAACAGCTGTGGCCAACTCATATAAAGGTTGCGGGTAAATAAATATTACTAAGCAACCTAACGTAGTAACACCAATGGCAATTAATGACGGTAGCGGTGCTTCTTTTATCTGTGATTTTGTTAATGTCATGCCTGATGGTGCCACTTGTTCAGTGGCATTATTTGACGTTGCATTTGTTTCCTTACTTGAAGTGCTGTTTAACGCTTTCTTTAAGGCTTTATTTAAGGAAAGGTTCGGGAAAAATGCGTGAAAAGGTATCGGCAATAAATAAGCGATGTTAAGTAAAGAGCTCAGCATTAATATCATCATTAATACCCATTGCTCAGTTTCTATGGTTCCCATCATCAAGAACCACTTACTCCACGTGCCACCCGTTGGCGGAACCCCGATAATGCTAAGACTGCCAATAAAAAAAGCAATCATGGTCAGCGGCATTTGTTTACCAATACCGCGCATTTCGCTTATTTTTGATTTATGTAAGGAGACTAAAATAGCACCCGCACAAAAGAACAAGGTAATTTTACCAAAGGCATGAGTGGCGATATGCATTGAACTACCAATAACGCCTGAGGAAGTTGCTAACAGCGCGCCAATAGTGATGTAACCTAATTGACTTACCGTTGAGTAGGCCAACCTTGCTTTTAAATTATCTTGCCGCATAGCAATAAACGAAGCAAGTAGTACAGAAGCGCCAGCCAGATAAAGTAAAAACTGGGTGGTGGGTAATACGGCCAGTAAGTCAATGCCAAAAATAAAGACACATACTTTTAAAATGGTAAAAACGCCGGCTTTTACTACCGCAACCGCATGTAATAGCGCACTTACGGGTGTTGGTGCGACCATAGCTGCGGGTAGCCAACGGTGAAAAGGCATAATTGCCGCTTTACCAATACCAAAAATGAACAGTACTAACAGTACACCGGCAACCGTTTTATCGACATCTTCGCTAAATATACCGCCCAGATTGAACTCCAAGGTGCCGGCAACAAACCAAGTACTGGTTATTGCTAATAGTAAGAATACAATGGACGTACTCAGTAAAATGCCAAGATAAATTCGGCCACCTTTTTTTGCTTTTTCAGTGCCAGCATGGGTAACTAAAGGATAAGTAGATAAAGTTAATACTTCATAAAAAATAAACAAAGTGAATAAATTGGCTGAAAACGCAATGCCCATCACGGCGCTAATGGCGATAGCAAAGCAAAGATAAAAACGGGTTTGATTTTTTTCAGCGTGGCTGCGCATATAACCAATGGCATAAAAGGTGGTAATTAACCAGAGGAAGCTGGCAATTAAGGCAAACAACATGCCTAACGGCTCAATATCAAAACTAATGCTTAAACCTGGTAAAAGCTCCCACCAGAAAACACTAATGCTGTTTCCTAACAAAAGCCCCTGATATAAGTTAACCACTAAATAAATTAATACTAGGCAGGCAGTAATGGTCACGCCTTCGCGAAGATTGGGCTTGTGTCCAGTAGCAACAATGGCTAACGTCGCCAAAAAAGGAATTATGATGGTCAGTTGTAACATCAGCTCTAATGAAAGGTTCATGGTGTTACTCCAAACAGCGTCATGGCTGCAGACTGCGCTACTTGCACACTAAGACGAGTGTCGATACCAAAATAAATATTGGCAATTATTAGTATCCATATGGGAATGAGAAAAAATAGCGGAGCTTCCTTGACGGGTGTTTGATTCGCTAAGGGTTCTTTAAAGTAAGCCACTTCAACAATACGCCAGACATAAATAACCGCTAATAATGATCCTAACAAGATAAGCACTGCAACAGGCCACCAGCCTTGCTCAATTATTGCCATCAGTAAATACCACTTACTGACAAAACCCACGGTTAATGGCACACCAATTAAACTTAACCCGCCAATCACAATAGCCGCCATCGTTAGCGGCATTTGCCGGCCTAAACCGTGAAAACTGCTCAGTTGAACATTACCTAATCGGTATACTATCGCTGCTAAGGCGAGAAAAATTGCACTTTTCATCAACGCATGATTAAACATGTGTAATAAGGTTGCGGTTAAACCGGTTACGGTAGCCATACTAAAACCAACAATCATATAACCAATTTGAGCAATACTTGAATAAGCAAAGAGCAACTTAATATTTTTTTGGTAAATAGCCGCCGTAGAAGCGACAAAAATGCCGACTAAACCCAGCGCCATAAATAAGGTTTGCAAAGGTATAGTGGTAAACGAAAAAGACACCCCAAAAACAGAGAAGGTAAAACGAATAAGTAAATAGACAGCAACTTTTGTTGCCGTAGCAGCAAAAAACGCGGTAACAATTGAGGGCGCGTAAGCATAGGAATTAGGCAGCCATAAGTGTAATGGAAATAAAGCTAACTTCAAACATACACCAACAATCACAAAACCAAAAGCAGCAAATACGGTGCGTGTTTGTGCCACTTCAGGCAGTCGTTGCGAAAGATCAACCATGTTCAACGTACCCGTCATTTGGTACATCAAGCCAATGCCAATTAAAATAAAAGTGGCTCCAATAGTGCCCATAATTAAGTATTGATAAGCGGCCCAAAGCGCTCGTCTATCTTTACCCAGAGCAATTAATGCATAAGCAGAGAGTGATGATATTTCTAAAAAAACAAAGACATTAAAAGCATCACCTGTGGCAACAATACCCAACATTCCCGTCAGCGATAATAAATACAAAACGTAAAATAAAGTGTGTTTGCTTTTGGGTATTTCTTTTTCAATGCTGGTTTGGGCAGCAAATAAAACAATAGTACTGATGGCTGAAATAATTAATAAAAGAAAAGCATTAAGTTTGTCAATTCTATACTCAATGCCCCAAGGTGCTTGCCAACCGCCTAACTCGTAGCTGATCACGCCAGTAGCCATCACTTGTTGTAATAACAAAATGCTGATCAAAAACGCCAAGCCACTGGTGATTAAAGAAAACAGCCAGACAAGCTGAGCACGTTTTAACAACAAGCAAATAGGTGCCGCCATCAACGGCACAATCACTTGTAAAACAGGAAGGTGTGCGATCACGCTTTATTCTCCGTTTCGTTCTTTGTCAATAATTGGCTATCTTGAACTTGATTATCTTGAGGTAGATTATCTTGGCGTTGAATGTCTTCTTCTTCAATGCTGTCATAAGCTTCTTTAATGCGAACAACCAATGCCAGCCCCAATGCAGTAGTTGCTATACCAACCACAATAGCGGTAAGAATTAACACATGCGGTAAAGGATTAGAGTACAGGGTGTAATTATCAGACAAAATAGGTGCGGTGCCGCCGTCAATTTTTGCCAAACTAATGTAAAAAATAAAAACAGATGTTTGAAAAATAGCCAGCCCGACAATTTTTTTAATTAAGTTGCCATGCGCAATAACGATATATAACCCTATCATCATTAGCACAACAACAATCCAGTTATTAAAAAGTCCCATTAACATTACGGTGACTCCTGATTTTGAGTGCTTTTGTCGCCACTATGCTGCTGCATTTCTCGACGGCCGGCAAAATTAAAAAAGATAATAATCATCACAGCGGCAACCGTACAGCCAACGCCCCACTCGATTAGTAAAATACCCAAATGCTGACCTGCAACAGGATCACTCGCTAAAACATTGTAGTCAAAGAAATCCCCACCATTGAGCATGGAAACAATACCAACGCAGCCATAAAGTAATACACCAATAGCAGCAATCAACTGCACAAAAGCTTGATTAATGGCTTTGCGAGCGGCGCTTAAACCAAATAACATCGCATATAAAATAATGGCCGCCGCGAAAATCACTCCCGCCTGAAAGCCTCCCCCAGGGCCAAAGTCGCCATGAAATTGCACATAAAGTGCAAATAATAAAATAAAGGGAATCAACATTTTAGCGACTATACGAATGACAAGATGCCGTTCATGCATTGAGTCATTATGAGAGGCAATATCATCATCATCTTCTGGGCGACGAGTGACCGACAATAGCGCTAACACACCAATACCAGCGGTAAAAATCACCACAACTTCACCAAAAGTATCAAACGCTCGATAACTTGCCAACACAGAAGTGACAATATTAGGGATACCAATTTCTTTCATCGAGTCGTTGATATAGCGAGGGGCAACATGGTTATGATTCGGGGCATCTGCACTACCAAAATAGGGCATATCTAACGTACCGTAAATTAACAAACCACCGGTTATGATAACAATAAACAAGGCTAACAAGGGTTTGTGGCGTTTTGCTTTTTCTCTACGCCCCGTCATAGTGATAACAACTAACATCAGTAAAGTTGAAATACCTGCTCCCACGGCAGCTTCAGTAAACGCAACATCGACCGCGTCCATGGCAACAAAAAAACTTGCTGACAACAAACCATAAAGACCTAGCAGCATTACAACAGCGAACAAGTCTTTCATGCGAACAATGGCAACCGCAGTTACCACCAATAAGCATAATAAGACAATATTAATTAAGGATTCGATGAGTTAGTCTCCTCATTACCAGTTTGGTCAAGAGAATTGTGATCAAGTGCATCTTGGTTTAATTTAGGTGCTAGCCCATTATGTAAAGCAGCTTTGGCTAGTACGTGACTGGTTGTAGGGCCAATTAGTAAGGTTAGTAACAGGATCATTACTAACTTAGCAAACACTAATAAATCAGTGCTGAGCAACATTAGTCCAATAAGAATAAGCCCTGCTCCCAAGGTGTCGGTTATGCCAACAGCGTGCATACGCGTATAAAAGTCAGGAAAACGTATAATGCCAATCCCCCCTGAGACACAAAGAAAGCTGCCGATTAATAAACACAAACCGCTGCTAATGATGATAAAAAACTCCATTTAGTGCTCCTTTTTGGTCGGTTCTTGCTTGGCAGGTGTATGTTTAAATTCATTCGTGTCTGAGTAACGTAATACCCCAATAACACTGATAAAATTAATCAAGGCATAAAGAATAGCGATATCTAAAAATTCAGGCCGTCCCATAACAAAACCCAATAAAGCAATCAGCAAGACTGTTTTAGTGCCAAACATATTGACCGCTAAAATACGATCATAAAGCGTTGGCCCAGCAATCCCTCGTATTACAGCAAGGAACATGGCAACAAAAATGGCAAGGGTGGCAGCAATTAACATTAGCGCTCCAATAAACTTACTCGGCGATCCATTTCGCCGGCTTCTAATGATTCAAAATCCTTATAAAGCAAGGCATGTACTATAATTTCGTCATCTACAAGGTCAATGGCTACTGTGCCAGGAGTTAAGGTAATGGAATTAGCATAGATAACCTTTCCCATATCAGTTTTTTGACTTATTTTAATTTTCTTAAAAGTGGGCGATATACTCTCTTTACCAAGCCAAATATGTTTAACCACGGTGATATTGGCTTGAATAATTTCTTTGATAAGCCATACAAAGTAACCCAGTATTTGAGGTGTTAAATATAACGGCTGAGACTCTTGATCAACCACATCCATTTTATGGCAAATAATTAAGACTAATACGATAGAAACAAGCCCAAGCGACATAACGAGCATGCTGTAGTGGCCTGAATTGAATAACCAGAAGGCGGCTAAAGTCAAAAATAAACTAATAGTATGTCTCATTAATAGCTCTCTAAATCATTCATGTGGGGAAATTTAAACGTTCCATCATGCGACTCGCTTTATGTAATACACGGTCTATCGCACAATTCAAATCCATCTGCGTATCTTCAATGACAATATCTGGTCGATTAACAATAGCTAGTGTTAATCGACAATGTTTATGATTATTATTCTTTGTCTCAACAACGCTCGTTAGCAAGATTGAAATTGTATTAATGTACGGCTCTTGTCGAGACAATGCAAGCCGCATCTTTCGTTGAATATGCGTTGTTAACTCTTTGCTTAGTGCAATTCCTGAGGTATGGATGCTTATTTGCATTATTTATTCACCTTTTAGCTTCACCAGCAACTGCACATTACCACCAGTCAATATTTTTCAGGCTGCAAGTGATGTTAAAAACACCATAGAATTAATGTTTTTTACAAAGATAAACAAAGTCATTGGTATGTAAGAGATTATTTATAAATGTACCTCTATTTATAGTTTACTTGTTAGTCGTAGTAAATTCGAATATTATTGATGTTATCATCGAAAAATTGGATGAATAATTTCATGACACCACTTAACTATAATCACCTCTTTTACTTTTATGTTGTTGCTACCGAAGGGAGTATTATCAAAGCAAGTGCCCGACTTAATTTAACACCACAAACAATAAGTGGGCAAATCACTAGTTTTGAAAATCAAATTGGAGCTAAATTATTTGATCGTAAAAACAAAGCACTATACCTATCAGAAATGGGTCAATTAATTTACAGCTACGCTGATGAAATTTTTCAATTAGGCGATGAAATAAAACATATATTAACAAGAAAGCAACCGGGGCAATGGCACACTTTCACAGTAGGAATAACAGATGTAATACCCAAAGTATTGGTGCATCAATTGCTATCACCTGTATTGAAGATGACTGAACGCGTACGTTTAATATGTCAAGAAGGTGATCAAAGTAGCTTATTGGCAGACTTGTCGGTAAATAAGCTAGACTGCATACTGACAGACCAACCACTACAGTTGGGGAATCATGTTAAAGCGTACAATCACCTACTTGTCGAAAGTGGTTTTACTTTTTTTGCTGCAGAAAAACTATGCGCAAATTTCAGCAAAGAATTCCCTAAATCTTTAGCTGATCTCCCTTGGCTTATGCAGAGCAAAAAATCGGCGGCAAGAACACGTTTATCATCTTGGCTAGAAAAGCATAATATATCACCTAACATTGTTGCAGAATTCGATGATAGCGCGTTGATGATGTCATTCGGACAAGCAGGATTAGGTATATTTAGTAGCCCTACACTTATTGATAAATATGTTGCAGATAAATATCAGGTTAAAATTATTGGTTGTACTGATGAAATTAAAGAGCACTATTATATTATTTCACCTGAGCGAAGACTCAAACATCCTGCTATTCTTGAAATTGTTAATGCCGCAAATATACAACATAACTCTAAAGCGTAATTCATTTTATTTTCTAAAAATTGAAAGGTTATCCTATTTAGTCAAATTAAGAGCTGATTCTTACCAATCATCCGAAATATCAAATGCTCCAGACAAAAAGTTAGGATGCTTCTTTTTTATGTGTAATGATTTTGGCTCGGCTTGATATTGAATATTATCTTTATTTAGCGTTGCTTGCTTATCTGACGACGATTGTGTGTGCGCTAATATTTTTTCTAAAACATTTTGTTCTAACCATATTCCGCGACATTGAGGACAATCATTAGTTTCAACAGATAAACGTTTAGTAAAAGCTAAAGATACTTTACATTGAGGGCATAACATAACATCACCTTAATAGTTAAATATGTAAGGATTTTTAACTTAGCATGATAATTTAGTTAAACATATTCGAATATTAAATGACTTTTCTTCGTGTTTTACGAATAATATTAAGTTACTTGCTCAATCACTTTCACGTGATTACATTACAACCAAAACATAACTACAAAGCTCTAGATCTGAAGTAGATATTTATCTTCCCACAATTTATCCCGACACAGGATAGAATAAGAATCTAAACAGCTATTTGAAGCAACTTTCATTTGCTTGGTAAGTAGTACATATTATAGCGAAAAAAACTAAAACACCTTAGCATTTTCACTAAATTCCAGGCACAAAGAAACCGACTTTAATTGTCGATAATTCCTGTTATAACCCTTTAAAAACAAAGGGAAGTGGTACCAGTGGTCGGACTCGAACCGACACTTCCGAAGAAACCAGATTTTGAATCTAGCGTGTATACCAATTTCACCACACTGGCAGTACTAATTTCCTATAACTTCAAGTTTTATTCCGTCCGTGCAAAGGATTTTAAACCCACCTGCATACTCATTTAACCACTCTGACGACACAGTGCCATCTAGAGCGACTCAAATAAGAGCTTGGCATTATACGAGAAATACCTTAGTTGACAAGTGTTTTATCACGCTCTTAGTTTGAATGTCGTTTATTTAAACAAAAACAATTATGCTACTACTGCTGCTATATTAGTGGCTGACTCAGTAGTATGTATTGAGTTTCTCTTATGGTTATACAGAACAGCCGCTAAACCTAAAATAAACAGCCATATCGTGGGAGGAAGAGGTACACTTACTGTTTTACCTACGGGCTGAAAAGGGTCGTAGTTTATTTGCATACCGCCTTGCCATGATTTACCAATCACTTGCCCCCAAATTACTGAGTCATTGGTTTTAATATCTGCACTTGGCGCTAAAATTGTGGCATATAAATCACTGGCTAGGTTAACTTCACTAGCACCGGAAAAATTGAATAATACTTGGCTTGATAAACGATTGTCTAAATTAAATTCATTAACCCGTGAACTTAATAGTTCGCCATTGATACTGATGTTCGTTTGGCTTATTTCTACACAGCCAAGTTGACCAGCCAAACAAGTATTGTTTGACCAAGTGTTTTCTCCAGCGATGTTGTTGCTGTTGGTAATGTTAAACACCACGGTAGCGTCATCACTAACCCCATTAATGCGCCATCCGCCGGTAGTATTCATTTGCTCTTGGGTTACTTCAAAAACATAGATATTATCGTCCGGAGTTACGCTAGGTGTAAAATCTAAATACCATCCGGCTTTTGTGGTACTTCCAGTCGCGGTCAGTGCCATCAAGTCATCAGAAAGTTTATCTAAATAAGCAAAAGCATCATCAAAATTTATCGGTAAATTTTCTTTTTCTGTATTAACTAAATTTGCAGAGATATTGGTTCCAGTGACATTACCAGCGTAGAGCAAGTCACCATTTAGCACTGTTAAAAATGCACTATTGTCTGTTTTATTAACATCACCCGCGACAACTAATGCCGGGCCATCGCCCATATCAAACTGGTTAATAAGATCGCCGACACTGTATTGGCCATTAACATTCATATTGCCGCCAACAGCAACACGTCCCTGAGTGTCAGCGCGATGAACATTAAAATCGTTTTTAAAAAAAGCATTGTACTTAGCCGCATCACCTAAATCGATTTGCAGTGAAAATACTGGCAAGCTTAATAATAAACCTACAAGCAACATCATCATTCTCATAATTACTACCCTAACTTTTACAACTTAATAAAATAACGACAGTGATATTAGCAGATCGCCCACAAAAATGACAGCGGTGTCATTAACGGTTTAAAAACAAAATGTAACTTAATCATTACATTTTATTCATTGAGGCAAGTTTGTCTGAAGCTACTTTTCTAAGGGCGTGCTCAGGCGCTAGACTAATCGCCTTGTTCAGCATAGATTTGGCTTGTGATTTATTATCTAAGGCAATTAACGTTAACACTAAATGATAATAAATTTCACCATTGTTAACATCACGGGCGGTTGCTTCTCGAAATAAAGCCAAAGCTTTTGATGGTTGATCATTATGATAATAAAGCCAGCCTAACGTATCATTAATAGCCGCAATATTCGGCGCAAGCTTGTAGGCTTTTTCAGCATAACTAAGCGCTTTACTTAAGTCTTGATCAAGATAAAAATTTGCTAGATTATTCAAAAAAAGGGGCTGCTCATTTAGCCTTGGAAAACGTTCAATAACTTGTATCGCTTGAACTTTATCACCTTGCCTTAATAATAATGAACTCAATTGAGCAACCGACCAAGCATCATTAGGAATAACAGCTAACCAGTTAGTAAGTAGTAACTTAAGTTGACTAACATTGCCTGTTTTAACGTAAAGTTGTGCCAACAACTGCATGGTTTCCCTGTGATTTTGGTTGGTGTTAGTGGCTTCTCTTAAAGGTTGTGTTAAGTAAATATCTTTAACAATAACGATGGCTTTTTTAAAATGCTGTTGAGCAATTAACCAACGCGATTTAAGCTCTAACCACACACGGCTATTGCTATTTTGTGTCAATTGCTCCTTAATAATTTTCTCTGCTGCTTTATATTCGCCTTTCATTAAATGCCAACGTGTTTGAAGCAAAGCTGATACGCCTGTTGCATCAATACTAACAATTCGAGCAAGGGTTTTTTCTGCTGCGGGTAAATCATTTAAGTCTAATTGGTAATGAGCTAACACAGCAAGTTTGTCTGAGTCTTGATAAACCAAACCAAAAAGTATTTTTAAGGTTTTTTTAGCCAAAAAAGGCTGCTTCATTTGGATATGCAACTGGCTTTTCTGTAACAGTAACGACTGATCTAAAGGGAATTCACGTTCAAGGGCTGATAATAACTCACTGGCTTTAACATAGTGTTGGCCACTTATATACAACTTAACTAAAGCACGCCCTGCTTGGTAATCATTCGTGGCTATCTGTTGAAGTAGTTGGATGGCTAGCGCTAGATTTTCTTGCTTTATAGCTAAATCTGCATACAACTGTAAAACTGTCTTATCATCTCGATTTACATTCAGTAGTTGTTGATAGTATTGCTCTGTTTGTACTAAGTCGCCACGATGTAATGACATGCCCGCGAGTGCTAATAAGGCAGCAGGAAACTGCTCATTTAGGATTAATGCTTGTTTAAAAAAATACACCGCTCTTTGCTCTTGCCCTGTTTTAAGAGACAGTTCTCCCGCTAATTGCAGCACTTCAATTTTATCTGAATATTGATTTAATAAAGATTGGGTGGTTAATTTAGCTTGTTCAAGTAAGCCTTGTTCTAACTGCATAAAAGCAAGTATAGTGCTATTTTGCAATGAGCTATTTTGCAATGAGCTATTAGCATCTGTCTCTGACGTTTCCTTTGACAATATAACTAAGGCTAAATCGAATTTATCTTCAACCAACAAGGCATTAATGTATTGCTGTTTTATCGCTTCATCACTTGGGAAGTTTAACCAAGCTTTTTTTAATACCGTTAGTTTTTTTTCTTCTAAATTGGACTTAGCGTATATTTCTGCAGCTAAAATATAAAATTCACTCTGATTAGGGTTTTTAACTAACGCCTTTTCAATATGACGCTGCGCTTGGTTATAGTTTTGCTGACGAAAAGCAATAATGGCAAGGTAACGACGAGCATTAGCGTTTTCACCATAAAGCTCTAGGTAATGTAAAAATTTTTGTTTCGCTTTAATCGTATTGCTATTGATAAAATTAACCGTAGCCGTTAATAATAAAACTTGTTTGTCACTTTGATAACGATCATCAATACCTGATAGCTGTTGCTTAATGTCAGCCAACAAACGCCTTGCCTGCCTATCGTGACCTTGTTGAGCCACAATAGAAGCATGTAATAATTTGGCATAAGGGTTGTTGGGAAATAACTCTCTTAATTTTAATACCACCGCTAACGCGGCGACCTGTTCATTTTTAGCGAGCAACAAACTAGCTTTAGCAAATAGCGCTTGTTGATTATTTTCATCCGCTGTCAAAATAAAAGCGACTTGGCTTTCAGCTTGTTCAAATTCAGATAAATTTTTATATATTTCGATACTTAACAATAAAGCAGGAATATAGTCAGCCTGCAATGCTAATGCGTTATTAACTTGAATTCTCGCTTGGTTTATTTGCTTCTGTTGATACCATAAATCAGCTAAAGCCGTTAACAACTCAGCAGAGTTTCCTTGTATAGCAAGTGCCTTTTTATAGGCCTTTAACGCTTCGTTAAATTGTTGTTCTTCTTTGTATGCTTTACCTTGTAAAAAAAAATAATCGCCATTATTTTTCAACTGAGGATATTTGCTAAGTAAAACCAGTGCTTGTTTATTTTTATGCAAAAATAATTTCACTTTTACCAGCGGTATAACAAAGGCAAGCGAGTCTGCATATAGTTTTTGCGCTTGCTCAAATTCTTTTTCTGCTGCTTTGTATCTGCCGGTTTGTAATAAAACCTCCCCTAAGAGCAGCCTAGCTGGAAGGTAATTAACATCTTGTTTTAACGTGTTTTTAACCGCAATTTCAGCAGCAGAAAATTTGCCTTCTGTAAAATAAACCAGTGCCTTCTCATATTGAGTCATTGCATCATTAGCAGATGCGTAAAAAGAAATATTGAGTAAAAATAATAGTAATAAAAAGCGCATATAAAAGCCTCAATACGTTTAAGGAATATATTAGAAAAAAATTAGCGTAATTGTAGTTAATTAATGAAAATTATTCAGTAATTTTTGTTACTTAGTTATTCCTTTTTTATAACAAATTTATTCTAGATAAAATTATGCTACTAATTTTTGGTTAAACTTTGTTAAACTAGCGAAAATTTTTTATAAAAACGAGTGTTTATGAATAACAGCCCACAAGAAAATTTTCCCCGTGCTGGTTTTCGACGCCGTTTCGGTTCATGGGTTTATGATTTTCTTATCGCTTTCGCGGTTTATATGGTTGCCGGTGCGGCTTCATTTTTAATCATGTTTCTTGGTTATTATGTAGGGCTTTATGGCATGCAAGGTGAGCAGCATTTTTCCGATACCATCGCCAACACCTATTGGTTAAAATGGTCAAACGAATTTTGGAAAATCGCTTGGGTAAGTTTTTTCTTTGTTTTTTTCTGGTCAAGAAGCGGGCAAACTTTAGGGATGAAAGCATGGCGTTTACGTCTGCAAAATCAAGACGGAACCCGTATTAACAAAACGACTGGGGTCAAACGTTTATTACCAACGTTACTTGGTCTAGGTAACTTAACCATAATTTTTGACCGAAAAAACAAACTTAGCCTGCAAGATAGACTAACCAATACCGAAGTAGTTGTTTTGTCATTAGAAGCAAATAAAGGAAGACTCTAACGAGCAGTTGAAAGCTTTAAGTAACAAGCCATACAGATTGCTTTTTTGACGCTTGTAGCTTTTACGTTGCTTTCTTATTCATAAAATACCAAGCGACACTGACAAACAATAAACTGGGGGAAATAGCCCCTATTACCGGTGGGAATTGGTAAACTAAACTCAACGATCCCAGCACCTCGTTACTCACGAAAAACAAAATCCCTGTTACTACGCCCATCATAATGCGCGCGCCCATAGAAACAGAGCGCAGCGGTCCGAAAACAAATGACAATGCAACAAACAACATCACGGCAACAGTCATAGGTTGCATTAACTTACGCCAAAAAGCTAATTGATAACGGCTAGTATCTTGGTCATTGGCTTGTAAATAATCTAAATAATCAAGTAACCCTTGTATTGATAATGATTCCGGTGTCACCGTTACTACACCGAGTTTTTTTGGTGTTAATGAAGAATGCCAAACTTGATAGTCTGCTTTAGTGGTCGTTATTTTTTGCTCTCCTAGCTGAGTATTAACTACGCCGGATAACAACCATACTTTATCTTGATAAACGGCACTTTGTGCACTAAGCCAACTATCAAGCTTTAATTCATCATTAAAACGATAAATTTGCACCTTCTTTAACTGACCTTGCTCTAATACTTCACCAATATTAACAAAGTAATCACCGTCTTTTGCCCAAACACCATTTTTTGCCGAAATTAAACTACCTCCTGATATTGCTTGCGCGCGTATTTCTCTCGCTCTAGCTTCACCACTTGGGGCTAACCATTCACCCACAGCCATAGAAATTAGAATGAGCAAAGTTGCCGTTTTCATCACTGATTTAATAATATCTAATCGAGATAACCCTGATGCTTGCATCACAACCAACTCGCTATTGCTTGCTAACATACCGATACCAATCAAACCGCCAATTAATGCTGACATCGGAAAAAACACTTCCACATCTCTTGGCACCGCATAAAGCACATAAAGAGCCGCATGAGATAAATCATAATTGCCTCGCCCTACTGCCCGCATTTGCTCAACAAATTTGATAATGCCGCTAACGCTAACAAAAACCGCTAATGTTAAAAACGTAGTTGAGGTAATAATACGGCCAATGTAAACATCTAATATTCGCATTAAAGCTGACCTCTAGTATTACCAGAATGGCCATTATTGCGTTTTAAAGTAGGCAATATAGCTTTAATTTTTCTGCCACTGCTGCGCTCTTTCATTAGGAAAAAAACACCTAAGAGCAATGCACTAATATGTATTGGCCAAAGCCCGATACCTGAGGGTAAAGCTTGACGTTCAACCCCTGAACGCATCGAGGTTAACAATAAAAAGTAACCTAAAAACAACATCAATGCCGGCAGCATTTTGGCAAACTTACCTTGTCTGGGGTTTACCACACTTAATGGCACAGCAATAAAAGTTAAAATGATACACGCCAGAGGGAAAGCTATGCGCCACTGAATAGTAGCGCCATATTCAGCAATTGATTTTGCATCGGTAGGGCTCAGTAACTGCTGAGTAGGCAAAGCACTTAGTTTTCGATGTTTTTGCTCTATTTCTTGATCTAGAATTTGAATGTAATATTTGTCAAACGCAACCGATTGGAACTCACCATTAATTGCATCACTATGATAACGTATACCATCAGATAAAACTAAACGTTGTGAGCCCGACTCTCCTTCAAAAACCTGTCCTTTTTTCGCATACACTAAACTGGCATTAATAATACTTTCTTCACTGTGATTGTCATCGGGTAATTGAGCAACAAATACTTTATCAAAACTATTATCATCACGATTTTTATCATGGATGAAAATGACCGCTTTTTCGTTACCTGTTTTTTGAAACCTTCCAGCTATTAAAGAGCTTAAACCCGAGTCAGCGGCTAGTTCATCTTTTACTTGATACTGATATTCTGATGCCATTGGTGCTAAATACAAGGTAAAAATACCGGTAAAAATGGCAGTAATAAAAGCCAGTACTAACGTCACTCGCACCACATACCATTCACTCACACCGCAGGCATGTAATACCGTCATTTCATTGTCAGCGTAAATACGCCCATAAGCTAATAAAATTCCTAAAAAAAGACTTAATGGCAGCATCATACCCGCTAAATCTGGGATTTTAAGTGCTATAAAAATCATCACCATTTGCCCTGGAATACTGCCTTCGGAAGCATCCCCTAAAACTCGAACAAATTTTTGACTAATAAAAATGGTCATCAACACAAAAAATACTGCCAACTGTGTTTTTGCCACCTCTTTTAATAAATAACGAAATATGATCACGTAAAGATCCTATAAAATTTTCCATAAAACTTTTATAAAACATAGTTTTTTTATGACAATCGACTCGTTTTTCAGTAAACTTGCCGTTTTCATAATTAAATAACTTTAATTAATGCGGCTGTAATTATAGCCCTTAGCGCTATAACAATAACAGTAAACTTAACTATTAATTACTAGCTTTAATAAGTTAAAGTAAATTAATAATAGCAAAAAGTCTAAATTATTAGGTAAAGGAGAGCTCATGGAGTTCAGTATAAAAAGTGGCAGTCCTGAAAAGCAACGCAGTGCTTGTATTGTTGTTGGTGTATTTGAACCTCGTCGCCTAAGTGCCACCGCCGAGCAACTTGATGAAATTAGCGAAGGCTATATCAGCAACCTTTTACGTAAAGGTGATTTAGAAGGTAA
>JAESPR010000029.1 GCA_016765685.1 Colwellia sp.
AGCCTTTCGGCAAGTTTTTTCTTAAATTGTTTTTTGAGTGGCTCGGCTAGTTTGTCCCACTCTTTTTTAGCTTGAGGAAGAAATTTTAACCTATAAGTCATTTAGATTAACTTCAATAGCGTTTGACAAATCAACACGTCTACTTTCAATAATTTGGCTTAACTCATAATCACCTAGAACATCCATTAACCATTCATATGTTTCCGCGGGAACCAAATATGCTGTAGGTTTATTATGGTTTAATATAGCAATGGCTGAGCCATCAGCTTCATTCAGTAATGATGTAGGGTTTTTTTTAAGCTCTGAAATACTTGCTGAACAATCAGCTAATATTTGTCTCATAACAGCCACCAATTAAGTATTAAATTAAGCTCTTATTTTAGACCTTAATTTAATTAATAGCCATGTTTATTCATCAAGCTCTTACATAGATCAAACAGCTTATCTCGGCTATCATCAATAAAATACCCTGCCGAAATCTTGCCACTTACAGTGACTTTGAGCCGAAAACGCAAAAACAAGTTAAGCGATCAGTACAAATGTTATTTGTTAAATCCTAACCGATTTAAGCGATAAACACCAAACCATGTTAGGCGAAAATTGTTTAGCCAAAAGCTAATACCGATCTTTTTGGCGATAAAGTTACCACATAAAAGAAACGACACAAACGCAGCGGAAATTTATCCGTAACATGCACTTGTTAGATTTCAAATTTGCTTCCAATGATCTGAAGTTTCAAGCTTATCTCTAGCTTCCTTAGACGCAAAAAACCTAATATAGCCACAATCGAAACATACTACCGGAAGAAACGTAGCAAGGGAAAAGTTGCCTGGTGCCAACCCTGGGAGTAACTCTCCTCCAAACCCTCCAAACTCCATATGCTTTTTGTATTGGTATACTCTGTCTGATTTACATTCCGAACATGGTTTCATTTGTAGTTCCTCATAGTTGAGGTCTTGAGTATTTATGTTGAATACTGATGCTAATGCTTTCTTAGACTGAAGAGACGCAGATGCCTTCTTTTCTATCCGCTGTATTGTTTTCAGATTAAGACCAGACGCAATAGCCAGCTCTTCTTGAGTCCATGAATTTTGATTTCGCAGCTTAAGAACTAATTCAGCATTAATTTTCATTTTTACTCTTGACCTTAATTTAGTTGTGAAGGCACGACTAGTATATTGTTATTAAGAGGAAACTCTTATGGCTTCTATGCCCTAAACAAGAGACAACTATAGGACACCTTTAGGACAGTTGCGAGGTTTAGAGTTCTAACGCCTAATTAACAGGCAAAAAATAGTTGGTTAAAATTAGCGACGAAGGAGCAAAAGCAACTGTTTTTTGTCCTTGTTTAATTTCTTGTTAGGTTTTTATAGAACCTATGTTAAAACTTTAGTCTTTAAAAGTGTGCAATTACGCCGATAAAAGCACCTCTAAATTCAAGATCGCTATATAAAGTGTCAAAATCTTCAAATTCCATTTTTACGACTCGATACCCTAAAGTCAGATTAAAATTCGCCACCCTACTATCAACTATGTCGTAACTTAAGCCAACTTGATAGTCAAAAAGTGAATGCTCATTCTTTAATGAATAATCACCTTGAGCAAATAAACTTAGACCCGTCAACGGAAATTTAACATTAGCTGCAACATACAACATAGGCTCTATTTCGTTTATTTTTATTTTACCCTCAGCAGTAGCGTTACCTGTTATTACAGAGCCAATATGATCAGGAGTATGTCCAGGATGATCTTTTACATCCGTAGTAACAACAACATTTGTTGTTCCTGTAACTGTTACAGTGCCATCAAAATCTCTCGCGGTTAAACCTAAATCAAATGAAAATAAGCCATTATCAAATAGTTCATAATATAAGGTGTAATCGACATAGCTGACGTTAAAGCTGGCATCAAGCTTAGTATCATTATCAACATCAATAATAAATTCATCGTCTGGAACTTCAATATCAACATCAGTAGGAAATGTTTCTCCGCCGAAACCAAATGCTTGAGTTAAATTAGTTTTACCTGTTCTATAAATAGTAGAACTTGAAACCCGTACATTAGGAAGGATAGGAAAAGGGTGTTCAACGGCAACAAAGTAGTTAATTTCTTGTTCTTTTTTTAAATTAAAATCAATTAGCGTGTTTTTTTCACCAAAAGTACCACTTGCGTCACTTTGCCAAATTTGACCGCCCAAATATAACCCTACCGTATCTGCTTGAACAGTCGCAGTAAAAAATGCAGCAAGAATCACTACAAAAGCCTTTTTATTCATCTAGTTCGCATCCTTTTTTCACGAATGGTCATGTTATATGCTCACCATCACCTTTATAACCACAATAGGCCATAAAAGAGCTATTAATACAAGGATGCTTCGATTCAAATAAAGAAAACCTAACAGCATTATTAAGCAAAAACAATCCGTATTAGCATCAAAATAATGTACTGTTGAATTATTTATAATTTAATTTTTTCAACCACACTTTCAATATATATCGATTTATATTTCTATATTTGTTTGGTAAAAACAGAAAACGCCTGACTTTCTGCTACAAACACGGTTTTCTGAAAAACGTCAATTAGCACGCTTACAAAAAACTTAAAAAGACAAACGATAACGACCTTGGTTATCTTTGTTACCTAAAAAGGGTAAAACATTATTAAGTGTTTGAGGAAACTTAGCGCCGGGTTTGATAAAACCATTACCCGTAATACGGCCACCTTGTCGCACATAAGCGTTAAAGGTTAACCCTAAGTTATTTTTCGGTGATATTAACAATGACAAAGCGCCATTTTCACAACCAATATCAGCTTTAAAATCACCTAACTTAATATTTTGTTCTAACGCCTCAACACCAGCCTTTGACCATGTAGCCAAACCCTTAGCCGAAATACATTGATTATTCTTTTGCAGATTAATTTCCGCATTAGCTAAAGTTAACTCAATATCACCTTGGGCTGACATGGGTAAAGGTAAGGTCAGTTGTTGTGCTATTTCATTGGCTTTAATCAAAAGTTTAAGATCGTTTATTTGTGCTTTTTCTTGGGAAAGTACCAACTCAAACTCACCTTCCGGTCCGGCAATAAAAGAGTCGCCAAAGGTTATCGCTAATTTAGGGCTTAGCGTAAATAAAGACCAAAAACTTAAACGGGCATTTACTTTTTGAATACTGACTTCACCTATAGTCACTTGTTCTATATTAGTAGTCCAAACACTACCTGTGACCCCTGAAACATTTATGGTTTTGGGGATTTCAAACTGATTTAATAATAGGGTTACGGGTAATGTCGCAATTAAAAAAACCACGTAGGTTAGTAAAAAAATGGCACCAATGATTAACTTATTTTTCATGTATTGTCTCTGTTTAATACTTATACTCATATTACCCGAATTGTTCAGGTGTCCTGAAACAGACATTTTTAAGTATCATGAGTATACATCTAAATTGGAAAATTTTACTGTCTAGCCAACTGCAAACGACGCACACGCACTTCGCCTTGCTTATCGCTTTGAGTTAAATCAATTGCTCGTACTTGCAAACCTTCGTTGTTCGCCAAGTGCTCTAACCAAAACAGTAACTGAGTAAAAGGTGCGCTATCAAGCCACACTTGCAAAGTTTCCCCTTGAGGTTGCATACGAGTAATGGTGAGTTGCTGCTGGTTTGCGGTACGGTTTATAATGCTTGATAAGCTACCCTTGCTCTTTTTATTACCACTTGACGACTTAGCATTTTGATATCGCTCAGTATTTTCCGTCACCCAAGATAGCATCGCTTGTCGGCTTGCTAATTTTTTTTCAGTATCGGCTAAATTATCATTCAGTGGCTGCCACAACAAACTATAAAGTAAAAAAACGGTAACCGCTGATCCCATCACCAATACTAAGCGCTGCTCACGTAAATTAAGCCCTTGCCACCATATTTTTATTGTCGATAAATTCATTATGATCGCCCCTTACTGCTTTGTTTACTGGTTATGCTGAAAGAGCCAGTAACTTGTTCGCCTTGGTTATTTTGCGCCCCTTGTTTTACCGTCAAGTTAGCAGCATTAAGTGCACTTTTAAAACGTTCAAAGTGTTGGTAGTCATTAGCAATGGCTTGTAAACGTAGTTCTTGCCTTTTACCGTCAAACTTCAAAGATTCAGGTTTTAGCTCGGGAACTTTGGCAAAAGCCGGCTGTACTTTTGACAGCATAGTTAAAAATCCTGCTTGATCACCAGTGCCACCAAGCTGCGCTATTTTTCTATTTAACTGCGACTTTATTGTGCCAATGCGTACTCTTTTAGCCTTAGGAAAAGCTTTTTTATAACGGGCAATGATTTGCTGTTCAACTTGTTCTTGTTGCGCTGATAATTGCCATAGTTGCGTACTTTTATAACCGACATTAAGCAATAAAGCACAAGCTGCAATGCCCGCCGCCCAAAGCCAGTTATTAACACTTTTTGAACGCTGCTCTTTTATTTTAAATTCACCTTGCAGCAAATTAAAGGTACTTTGCTGACAATGTTGTGCAAATAAAGCCAAAGGTAATTCTGCTGGAGCGCTAACAAGGGTTACCCCTTCTTGATTTGATAGCTCGTTAACGGCTGGTAAATCAGAGTAAGCATTAATCGTGATAACATTTTGCTCTTGTGCGGCACTATCTGTTTGCTCAGTAGTAACTAGTTGCTGCTGCGCAAATTGCCACGCTTCACTATCTAAAGTACAGCCTTGCCATTCATCTTGACGAAGCACAATTTGCGATTTTTCTCCAGACTGAAGCGCTATAACACTCCATTGTCCTGCGGTATAAGGCATCGCCAATATATCAGGTTGCATTGATTTTACTTGAATGTTTGCGTCAGCTAACCACGTTTTCCATAACAACATTTGTGCTCGTTCAACCACCGCGACAAAACAATTATTATCTGCTTTATCAGTGCTAATGCTTGCATAAGCAAAGAATAATTGGTCAACATCTTGTGCCAATTCATCTTCAAGCATATAAGGAACAGCAGCGAGCATGGCGCGCTTTGATTTAGTGGGCACGTTTAAGCTTTTTAACAATACATCACTGCCCGGAACAAACACTTTAACGATGCGCTGTTGTGCCTTTTCGGTTAAATCACTTAATTGCTCAGCATTAGTTAATTCACCGCTAGCGATAATTTCTTGCTCAGTGCTGCTAAATATTAACCAAGATACATCATCTTGAACTTTACTACCTAAGCGTATATATAAAATTTCGGCCATTAATTGCGTCCTACGGTGCGACTGATCACATCAATATATTTATTATTAGTTACTTTCATTACGGATCTCATGGCAAAAAAACTGTCATTAAAACTGGCGCTAGCTTTTAGTGTAAAGTATTCGCTATCAACTACAAACTGATCTTTTTTACTTTCAAAGTTTGTCAGCTGAACAACTTCGGATGAATTATAAAAATCGTCTATGCTGGCAAAACCTTCATCGTCTCTAGCGCTAAGTATTTCCTGTGCTTCATCGAGTGTTGAGTCAAGTAACGCTTGTAGTAATTCAGGCTGCTCAACACTGATGGTATTAATATTTATTTGATGCTCATCACTAGCAGGAATAACACAAACGTATGGTTTGATGGCAGTAATAATAGCGGGAGTAAAATGCTCAACTATTCTTAATTCGTTAACGCTGGCTAAATAATGGTTTGCGGCTAAATAAGGAAACTCTCGTGATGAATAGTCATTGTCTTCGGCTCCGCCAGCGCTACTTATACTGCTATCTTCATCAAGCCAATCGGTTAACGCGTCAGCCATTGACTCGGCCTCAAACTGGCTCACATTTTCTATTTGCAAATTAATTAATAAGGCTTCAAGGGCCAGTCGAGCAGGCACTTTATTACTATTTCTACTGCCGCCATTGTTTCTGCTACTACCACTTTTTTTACTGTCACCACTGCTAGCATCACCAGAACTGCTGTTCTTAAATGGTGCCCGCAATGCATTCAGGTTTAAACAGCTTTGTAAGTCCGTTATTTCACCTGATATTTCACCAAAATCAACTGGGTACGCTGTTTCGCCTTGCGCCCAAATTTGTCCTAAATGGGTCACCTCGGCATCTTTTTCAAATGCGGTAATAAGTACTCTTTTAGTAAAAGCTTCCGCACCCATAGCATACCAATAGGCTTGCTGATTAAAAGTAACATTAGCGCTACGCTGCATTTGCATTTGCAAACGCGCGGTCATTTGACTCGCAATAACGGCGCACAAAGCAACAATTAGCATCACCGTAATTAGGGCAACACCTTGTTGCTTATGATGTTTTATCAAAAAAACAATCACGATCTTTTACCTACGGCAGATTTTTTCTTAATTTTCCCATCGCCAGGCACCAAAAATTGTCGGCGAATTAACCCGTAATCTTTGGTTTCAACTTCAATGGCAATAGCCAGTGGTAAAGATTTTTGTGGCCATGTTTCTTGCCATTCCTTACCGTCGAAGTATTCAAATGATAACTCGGTAACATCACTGATCAAGGGTCTTACTTTAGGCTCTTCACCAACCACTGAGTCAACAAAGTTAAAATGCAAACGTTCAAGGGTTTCCTCAACTAAGCGGTAGGCAACTGCTTGCATATCACTACGAGGTAATAATAAACCGGGGTTGGTCCAACCATGACGAACAAAAGCTATTGCCTGTTCCTCGGAGGCGAAGCTGTCGCTTGAATTTTGTATTAATCGCTCTAACGGTGCTTCACCGTTAAGGCGAATACTACGACGCGCAATTTGGGTAAGATCTCGCTCAATAATTAAAAAAGCCCGTTGTAATTCATTTTGTCGTGCACTGTGTTGCTTCGCGGTTGCATCGCCTTTTAAGACTGTGTCAAATATAGTGAAACTGGAGAGGCTAATAATGGAAAAAATAGCAACGGCAATCAGCACTTCTAATAAAGTAAAACCTTTATTAAATTGTTGAGATGAAGGCGTTGAGCTAAGAGTTAGCATTATTTTTCCACCTTAGAAACATAAGCCATCAAGCTGCTAACCGCTAGTTCATCGTCTTCTTTTAATCGAATTTCCATCACTATAGCGCGCATATCTTTGTCGGTAGTTTTAATAACTTTTTGCTGCCAAAACCAATCTCGCCCAGCGAGTTCAACTTCACCTTTTAAATTGTTTTTTGGTGGCCACTGCGTAGCTAAACTTATTTCAACCAATTGGTTTGACGCAACCCAATTAGCAAACATTATGCTTTCTAAATGTCCTATATTACGGGCGTTATTGCTGGCGGCACTCAGTAATGCTACCCCAGCAATAGCAAATACCGCCATGGCTAACATCACTTCAATTAAGGTAAAACCTAGCATTGCTTTAGCTGCCGACTTACGCAGTGTGTGACGCCCTAAAGGGCGACCTACCTTAATATTAATCATCTAATACTGGCCCTTCAATGGTTAAAGGGATGCTATAAATACCCGTAACGCGGTAGGCAAGTTCATCTAAATCGTTATAGAGTGAGGCTGCTTCGGTGAAATGAAAGGTTAGACTGAATGGCGTGATGTCGCCACCTGATAAAATATACACTTGCGGTAAAAGTAGCTTTTCTTTTTTCGCTTGTTTTTCTCTTTCGATGGCATTAAAAGAAAGGTATTCATCATCTTGCGCTTTAAACACTGACGAATCAAACAGTAGCGGCTCTTCAATGGGTAAATCATCTAAGGTTAATGTAAACGTGATGCCTTCCGGTAATGTTTGTTCTCCTAACCACTCTTGTCTGGGAATTTCACTCCACTTAACGCCGTCATAACCTAAAAATCGATAGCTGGTTTTATCGATATACAAACCCAATTCAATATTATTTAACAAACCATAATTTGCTGCACTTTCAAAAAGCCCAGCAAATTGATAACTTACTTTTTTTAAAGTATCTTCTGGGCGTTTGCCAGAAAAATTAAATTGCACCACCGAGACAATCAAACCAATTAAGGCAATCACCACCAAGACTTCAAGCAAGGTGAAGCCTTTGGTTTTTGTTGATGATTGGTGGTGGTTTTGCATGTTACTCACAATTATTTTCATTTTTCGGCTTTAACATCGGGAAAAGTAAGGCTCTCCTTTAAGCTGTATGGTTCAATTTAAAGAAAAAAGCACGGAGTTGACGCCAGTCAATGAGTACTTTTGCCGCCTAAATTGGGCTTTACAGCAACAAGGTGAATTCTTACTATTGGTAGTCGCCCAAATTCCAATTGCCTATGTCATCTTCGGTGCCAACTTCACCATCAGGCCCTGCGGTAAACACATCCATTCTACTTTGCTCACCTGGGTTTAATAACAAATACTCATTACCCCAGGGATCTTTAGGCAAACGTTTAACATAACCGCCTTCAGGAAAACGACGTGGAATAGGCTCAATATCGGTTTGATCCGTTAATGCTTCTAAGCCTTGTTCGGTACTTGGATAATCGTAATTCTGCAGTTTGTACATATTTAACGAGTTTTCTAAGGCGGTGATGTCTTGCACTGCTTTTTGTAATTTAGCGGTTTCTTGGCTGCCCATTAAATTGGGTACCACCACACTTAACATCATACCGATGATCACGATAACCACCATCACTTCTAATAAGGTGAAACCTTGGCTATTTTTGCGTTTATTTTTGATCATAATTTTTCCTAACTACTTAGCTAACTTAAATTTAATTTTTACTTGTCTATAACCGCTCGTCGAGCCTCACTGCGTTCGTGTCGACCTACCGTTGTTAACCACCAACAAAAGTATTCAATTTTAATATCGGCTCTAATATAGCCATCACAATAAATAATACTACACCCGCCATCACTACCATTAACGCAGGTTCAAAGGCTTTTAAGGATATATTTACTAAGGCTTCAAATTCTTTGTCTTGATTATCCGCAGCGCGACCTAACATTTGCTCTAGCTGACCACTTTTTTCACCGCTGGCAATCATGTGTAACATCATTGGCGGAAATAATTTAGTTTGTTCAAGTGACAAGCGTAAACTTGCTCCCTCTCTTACCTTATCTGCCGCTAATTTTACTTGCTGTTTTATATATAAATTATCGAGTACTTCGCCGGAAATTTTCATGCTTTCTAATAACGGCACCGCACTGGCAGAAAGTATACTTAATGTTCTGGCAAAACGGGCGGTATTAAGCCCTTTAGCCACTTTTCCTATGCCCGGAAAAGCGATCATTCGTTGATGATAAGCCATTTCAAATTTCGGCTTTTTCAATAATTGTGAAAATAGCAACATAAACAAGACAATAAATAACACCATAAAAAAGCCATTGGCCTGTAAAAATTCACTACTGGCAATTAAAAACTGGGTTGAACCGGGTAAGTTTGCGCCCATATGTTCAAATTGACCAACAATTTGTGGCACCACTTTTGTGAGTAAAATAGCGATAACGCCGATAGCGACCACCATCATAATCACTGGATACACTAACGCTTGAATTAACTGTGAGCGCATTTGCTCTCGTTGCTCGGTATAATCAGCTAAGCGATTTAATACTTTATCTAAATGGCCTGATTTTTCACCTGCCGCTACCATAGCGCGGTATAGCCGATTAAACACTTTGGGAAATTCAGCCATGCTTTCTGCCAAACCATAACCTTCGGTTACTTTGGTGCGCACTCCCATGATCATGCTTTTCATGTTATTTTTTTCGCTTTGCTCTGCGACCGCCATTAACGACTCTTCAATGGGTAAACCTGACTCAACTAAGGTTGCCAACTGACGGGTGATCAAAGCTAATTCAGCGGTTGATACTTTGCCTTTATTTTTGCGGCTGCCCGATTTACCAGACTTTGTTTTATTATTGGCAAGTGTCGGAATAACTTCTGTCGGCATTAACCCTTGTTCACGCAATAACGATCGTGCTTGTCTTGGCGTATCGGCTTCGACAACGCCTTTTTTAGTTTTTCCTCGGCTGTCAACCGCTTGGTAATCGAACGCTGCCATTATTTATCAGTCTTCTCTGGTAACACGCAACACTTCTTCAAGTGTTGTTTGTCCGGTCATTACTTTGTCAAAACCATCTCGACGAATAGACGCAGTGTGCTGACGAACATATTTTTCGATGGCTTGTTCGCCATGACCATTATGAATAATTTCCCGCACGGTATCGTCAACCACCAATAGTTCATGAATGCCAGTACGACCACGATAGCCTTTGAAACTACACTCACTACAGCCTTTGGCGCGATAAATAACTTGCTTAGTTGTGCTTGAGTTATCACTTGGCAGCGCTAACAAGGCACATTCTTCTTCATCAGGTAGGTGACTTTCACGGCAATGCGGACAAAGCGTTCTGACCAAACGTTGCGCAAGTACACCGAGTAAGCTTGACGATAACAAGAACGGTTCAACACCCATATCTTCCATACGCGTAATAGCGCCAGCAGCGGTATTAGTATGTAAAGTAGATAATACCAAGTGACCGGTTAAACTGGCTTGCACGGCAATTTGTGCGGTTTCTAAATCTCGAATTTCACCAACCATGACCACATCAGGATCTTGACGCAAAATAGCGCGTAAACCACGGGCAAAAGTCATATCAACTTTAGTGTTTACTTGGGTTTGACCAATACCCTCAATAGCGAATTCTATCGGGTCTTCCACGGTAAGAATGTTACGCTCTTTTTCATCAATTTGCGTTAAACCCGCATATAAAGTGGTACTTTTACCCGATCCGGTAGGACCGGTCACTAATATAATGCCATGGGGTTTATCAATTAATTGACTAAAAGTATGGCGGTTAACATCGGTCATGCCCAAATCTTTCAAATCTAAACGTGCGGCATTTTTATCAAGTAAACGTAATACTACCCGTTCGCCATGACCTGTAGGCATGGTAGATACGCGTACATCAACAGCTCTACCACCAATACGCAGTGAAATACGGCCATCTTGGGGAATACGTTTTTCAGCAATATCTAATTTTGCCATCACTTTAATACGCGAGACTAACAAGGAAGCAAGTTTACGGTTTGGTTTTAATACTTCGCGTAATATCCCGTCAACCCGAAAACGAATTTGCAGGGTATTTTCAAAGGTTTCAATGTGAATATCACTGGCGCTTTCTTTAATAGCTTCACTGAGCATAGCGTTGATCAATTTAATGATTGGCGCGTCATCTTCGTTCTCTAGTAAGTCTTCACTTTCTGTTATTTCGTCAGCAAGCGAATATAAATCAACTTCGTTGCCAATGTCTTCCATCATTTGCTGTGCTTCGGAGGAATCACGCTGATAAGCCTCGGTTAGCAATAATTCAAAGGCGGTAAGATCGTGCACAGCAAAACTAAAGGATGTTTTGATAATGCGGCGCACTTCTAAAATGGTGGCTAGGCTAATGCTCGCTAAACAATTTAAAACATAAGCATCGTTGTTTTTACTGAGCAATACACTATAGCGCTTAGCAAATGCAAACGGTAAACGCCACGCTGTTGATATTTCAACAGACTCATCATGTACTAAGTTTTGGGTTAGTACTTGCTCTGAAGCTTCGGTGGTATGCTCAGACATTAGTTTTCTTTCTCTTGCTGAACCGCTTCTTGATACTTTTCAAAAGAAGGCGGTAGCACTAAATCGTCACTCCACTGAGGCAAAATAGGTAAATTATTATCATTCATTAATGATAAACCTTCTTCCTGCTTGCGTAATTGATCGGCGCGAATAAAGTTATATTTCTTTTCTGCGATATCGTTCATTACCTGAGCATCAGTAATAATAGTGGGACGAAGAAATACCATTAAATTACGCTTGCGAGTGCTGTTGCTGGTTGACTTAAATAAATGACCAATAAAGGGCAAGTCGCCGAGCAAAGGCACTTTCTGCACACTTTCTTGCACGTCTTCATCAATCAAACCACCTAGCACTACCGTCGCGCCACTTTGTACCATCACCGTGGTTTTAATTTCACGTTTGTTGATAGAAATATCAACACCCGTTGCACCACTAACCGAAGAAACTTCTTGTTCTATGGTTAATTGCACCGCGCTGCCTTCGTTAATTTGTGGGGTAACCAGTAGTTTAATACCTACTTCTTGCCGTTGAACTGTTTGAAAAGGATTTGAATTATTATTGCCGGTTTGAGAGCCGGTGATAATAGGCACTTCTTGACCCACTAAAAAGTACGCTTCTTCGTTATCTAAGGTGGTAATACTAGGTGTTGCTAGAATATTTGAATTGGTGTCTGAGCTAACCGCTTGCACAATAGCACCCCAATCATTTTTCATAATGCCAAACATGCCGCCACTTACCGAACCCAATAATTGCGCTAATAGCGTAAAATCACCTAATTCATCTGGGTTATTTGAGCTTGTAACTGAGCCATCCGGATTGGTAATAACGGTTTGACTCGCTTTTTGACCTTCTGCAGCTTTACCAGCCGCAGCAACAGAAGTTATCGGTGCAGGACCGTTAGTAAACTGAGTAAAGCCTCCTTGCTCACTAAACCATTGCACACCTAATTGCACCCCATCGGTTTCAAATATTTCGACAATAATTGCTTCAATATGTACCTGTGCTCTTGGTACATCAAGTTGGCGAATAACTGCGGCTAATGAGCGCAACATGTCGGGTTGCCCCGTAATCACTAAGCTATTGGTGGGTTCGTGGGCTTCAATACTTGTGTTAGTTTTAGACTTAGAACGAGATTTTGCTTTAGAGGAGTTTTCTTCTGAGGCAATGGTTTTACTAACGCCATCAAGCACTTTTACTAAATCTTCAGCTTTGGAATATTTAAGATAATAAACACGAGTATTGCCACTGGTTTCTAGTTCACTATCAAGACGTTTAACAAGGCGAATAACGCGTTCACGCGCTTTAACTTCACCACTAACAATGACACTATTACTGCGATCATCGGCAACAATTTTAGGAATTAAAAAAGTCGGCTGCCCTGCTTTACCGCCACGGGGTTTGTTCATCGCTTCAATAATACGCACCATTTCACCGGCAGAAGCATATTGTAGTTTGATAATTTCTACATCTTGGTCGCCTGCTCTATCAACCCGTTCAATAATTTTAACTAAGCGGTTTACTGTTGCCGCAGTGCCCGTCAACATAATAACGTTGGCAGGGTCGTAGTTAGTAACATTGCCGCCACCGGCTTGGTCAGACAATTGACGTAATAACGGCACTAATTCGCGCACGGTGACATTTTTTACTTCAACAATACGAGTCACCATTTCATCGCCGACAATATCGCTGTTGTTGCCCACCACAGGAATAGATGAAGTTTTTGCATCTTTATTACGAATAATTTTGATAATATTATTATTCACATCTACCGCAGAAAAACCGTAAACCTCTAAAACATTTAAGAAAAATTGATAATATTGCTCTTCCGATAATAAATCATAACTGCGCACGTTAATTTTACCGCGTACGTTAGGGTCAACAATCATGGTCTTTTTCAAGTTTTTGCCGACAATAGTGACAAACTCGACAATTTCAGTATTTTTAAAACTAGGAGAATACTGTGTAGCACTCGCTTGCCCAACAGCAAAAACACCACTAAAAGCGAATGCGGTTATCAACATTGTGCTCAATTGCTTGAGTTGCTTAAACTTGTGGGTTATTTTCTTAGCCACAAATGCGTTTAAGATGGTACTCATGAATAATTCCTTAATGTTCTTATTTTATTATACGGATGAAAATATAGTATTTATTCGATACTAAACAGAATTTCTATCAAATCGTTTTTACGCTCAACTAACAACGAAATATCACGTTGTGTTTTCAATGCTGACATTGCCTGTGCTGCTTCCATTGGCACAAGTAAATCATGACCGTTCATTTGTACCGCAACATCGCCTGTTTTCAAACCTGATAATTTGAAAAACTCAGGATTTTTACCTGGTGATAAACGGTAACCAACAATTTTACCGCCCTTACGCGCAGGTGAAATACGTAAATAGTCGGTTATTTTGCCCGGATCATTTTTTAAATCCGTTCTCAAACGTTGAGCACTTCGGCTCAAGTTGTTATTCGACCGTTGATCAACAACACTCGATTTTAATTTAGGAGTCAACCTTTGCGGGCTATTATGTAATTCACGCTGTTTAAGTGACTTACTGCCTTGCTTTGAGTTACTTTTTTGATTCACGTTTTTATTTGCAATACGTTGTGCAGGTTGGTTATAGTCTGCACCATCAAGCATTAAAGTCTCTAAACGACCTGACTGCTTAATAATAACTCGGTCTGTTAATACCTGTTCAAGACTAGCACGCGTACCTTTGATAATATCACCAATGCCGTACGTTTCTTGTTTGCCTTTATTTTCTATAATTGCCGCAGACGTTTCAGCTTTATCACTCGCGACTACACCCGACAATGTTAATTGCAAACGCGTTTCAGGTGCATCTGTTACCTGTTCAACAAGGTCTTCTTTTACTTGTTCGTTGTATTGACCAAACAAATTAAGCGATTGTAACGCAGAAATATTGAAACTTTGTCCACTGTAATTTTTTTGAGCAGTATACTTGCTGGTTGCCGTATTATTAGCAACTTGCTTTTGCGGCACCATAAGCCACGTTATTTTTGCCGCCACAAAAGCGATATAAACTAACAACAACAGGCTAATTGCTTGCGCTATTTTTTGTTGAGGTGTTTTTTCCCGAACAACTGCCAGAGCAACTGAGAGTGATGTTAGGTTATCTGATAATGCCATTGATTTATTTAATCTTCTTTTGGTTTTTCTTTTAATTTACACCATTGAAAGAAGCCATTAAATGCAATTTCTCAATGTAAAATATGTGTTAATTTTGCCATGCAAGCTACCGATAGTACTTGACCAGCAGCCTCGCAACAAGCAATGTCCGCGCTTTTTAACTATTATTTACAAAAGAAAATTAAAAGGAAGCGCAGTTTTTGTTGAAATGTGTTATTTTTTTGCAGATTAACCTCTATTTTTAGATAAATAAAAAGACTCCTTTTTTATGGCAACAACGACTGAAAACAATGCAACTTTATCTACATCAACCCGATTAGGTAAATGCGTCTCTGAGGAATGGCGGCGGCGCGTTTTATTAAGAGGCTTACTAAATATATGAATATTACCTCTACTCGATTAGATAAATGGCTGTGGGCCGCCCGCTTTTTTAAAACCCGCGCTATTGCCAAACAAATGATTGATGGCGGCAAAGTATTTTATAACGGTCAACGTACTAAATCAGGTAAAGCCGTTGTTATTGGTGATGCCATTAAAATTCGCCAAGGTTTTGATGAAAAAGAAGTTGAAGTGATTGCCCTAGCCGATAAACGCCGCGATGCAACATTTGCTCAAACCTTATATCAAGAAACGGCTAACAGTATCGAAGTCAGAGCAAAGAATAGCCTAGCTCGAAAACAAGGTATTCTGCTGAGCCCAGCAAGTGATACTAAACCCGATAAAAAACAACGTCGAAAATTGCGAGAATTTAAAGAGCGCATTTAGTTTTTGCTCCTTGTAACTATTCAGCGAATTAATATGTTTATTTTTAAGTCTATGTGATTAAAAAGAGAAAACACTAAAAATATAAAACCCAATAAAATAATTTATTGGGTTTTTTTATAACACGAATATAGGTATTAGTTACTTGGTGTAGCTTTTAAGGTCAATTGATTAAAAGCAGACCAAGCAAATACGCTGACGTATAAAGTCCCTTGTTTAGGGTTGTTTAAGATAATCCGTTCATTACTATTAGCGCTAGTGGATGAAAAATTAAAATTATTAGCATTTGGTTTGTTGTTATACCTTACATATAAATCTGCATCACCATTGTTAGCCGTTGTTGAAATAACTAATTGTCTAGTGCCTTTCTCTACTTGGATTTCATAATGGCGCCATGTTTTTGCCGGAGCAGTGATTTGACTTATATTAAGAAAACTAGGTTTTCCTAATGTATAATCAAAACGTAGCGTAAGGTTATTGAACGTTTCAGCCGCATAAAGTCCAAAATAATAACTACCTGCTTTTACGTCAGTGATAAGACAAGACTCCCAATTACCGCTACCCGTAGTAGCACATGAATATTCATCTAAGCGAGGTTGTTGCCCATACAAGCTGTAAAGATTAGCGTTACCTGTACCACCACTGATCCTAACATTCATTTCACTCACCCCTTTAGGAATGTTAGCTAAATAATAACGCCACTGGTTTTTTTGTGCATTAATATTTAAAATTTTATCGCCATTATTGATTGGTTCACTAACAACGGCAATATCGCCAATAGTAACAAACATCTCTGTGCTATCAGTATTACCGTCATTATCCGTGACTGTAAGTGTAACCCGATAGTTACCTGGATTATCATATCGATGGTAAAAGTGATTGATATCTATATATTTACTGATGCCATCACCAAAATCCCAAAAATGACTAACTAATGAGCCGTCTAAATCGTAACTATTATTTTTAAACGTCACATCACTTTCTTTTATGCTAAAGCTAGTTTGTGCTGTTGGTTTTCCATCGTTGGGTGTGCTATCAAAAAAGTGGGCTATAGTTGGCCAAATTTCTGACATACGTTTACCACGGTTTACATTAAAATTAGAAGCAGTACGACAACCACCACCAAAATGAATCGCCATCACTTTATTTGATTGAGCTGATAATACCGGCGAACCAGAGCTGCCGCCGTAGGTATCACACTTATAGCCAACTTCAGCGCCTCCATCGAGTGGATTACTACCTTGGTTCATTTCTGAGTAAACGACTTCACAATAGCCACTTGAGGTTGCTCTACTTTCTATAGCTAATTTTTTAGGTGAGCCAGCAGGATGCTGTGGAATATAAATTCGTTGTCCTTTATCAGGAATGTTGGTATCTAATTCATAAAAGCCAAATTGACTGATTTTCTGCATTTGACTATCACTGATACTAAACAAGGCATAATCTAATGCTCTATCTGTTTTGAGTAGCCTATCAGCCGTTATTTTTATGCCCGTGCTTAAATCAACCGCACCGGTATAATCAAGGTCGGTATCGTTATCGATATTGCATGTATTATTTTGATAGTTAAAGGTGATTTCAGTTAAATTGACGTCTTCTTGTGAGGAAATACAATGATTATTAGTCATCATTAAATTACCTGAGCCAACACGCCAAGCAGTACAATGTCCCCAGCCTCGTGGATTGTTCACTGGATCAAAAGTACGTAAATATGCCGTTGGTCGAGATCTGTCTACTTCTGCGTCGAAGCCTTTATTTTCATAGCATGCAATATCTTCACGTAGATCAGTCCCCAGACTACATTGATTCATGATCTTGCTATCGTTGTTTAGATTTAATAACGTGATGCCTTTGGTGCCAAAATCTTGGTATAAAGCATCAATTTCTACGTGATAGCCTTGGGTTAATTCGCTACCGTCAGCGGCAACGAGTTTTAAATGAACTTGTTCACCTGAAATGGACATGGCTGAAAATTGGTTAATACCATCATCACCTGCTTTAACATCAAAAGTGTAACCATCTCTGTCTGCGACTAATTGTCCATAGCGATATACTTCACTACCATTGGAATTACTGACTTCAAGATATGCACCTTCAGGTAGTTCAAAGTGCTTAAAATGTAATTTTATACTTTTAGCACCAAAACGATAAATAGAGTTTTTCTGAAGGGCATGCTTCGCTCCCCCCTGACTTTCAGGCGAAAGGGTAAGTTTATATTCAATCAAACCATTCATACCTGCGAAGTTTTTATGTGGCAATACTGTTTGTTTTAAGCTTGATATATCAGTTGTATTTATGTTCTCACCAGCAAAAACTGAGGCTGATGAGCTGATAGTTAATACGGTTGTAATGAGATAGTTTTTTAAGGATATGTTATTCATTTATTTTTCCTATTGTTGACTTTAGTCGACTTTTAACCTGTGAACAGAAGTCATAGTGAATAATATTATTATTGTTTTAATGTTTCTTTTTTGTTTGTTATTTGTAGCATTTATGTTAATTAAAAGATGTATCATCCTACAATTGAAAATAAAATAAGTAAATTCTACTTATTTCAGTTGGCAGAAATATGAATGTATTTGTATTTACTACAATAATGAAATAGCTATTTTTTGGTGCTAAAAGTGTGGGTAGATGAACATCTTTTAGTCAATCTATCGCTTTGATAAATCATGCTAAGGCCAGGTAAAATATAGTTATTTATTTGAAATTGTGTTTTTTTGTATCCAAGATGATTTCATCATATAAAGAGGAGGTTTCTTTAGCTACATTTGGAAAGTAAAGTTTACGAAATAGCTGATTTCAGTTATAACTAAAAATTATTTAATATATGCGTCAAGAATATGTGAAATAGTATCAGCAGTTTTAGGTGAAGCCAGTGTTTGAGCTATACAAGGGCTGACAGTGACAAAAAGCAAGGACGGTTAAAACGCAGCAAGAGTCGGAATTTATTAGAGCGGTTGATAAAATATGAAGATGACACGTTGAGGTTCA
>JAESPR010000087.1 GCA_016765685.1 Colwellia sp.
GATCGTGTACAAGTGCTGGCAGGATGGAAAACCATATAATGAAACTCAGTACTTACGAGCTTTAAAAGATAGGGGTTCGCCATTGATTTCAGGCTAAATTTAACTTGATCTCAGGCTCAGGGCGTGAAGTGAAATACAAGCAAATGTTCACAATGACACAAAGGATATCGCAATAGGATGAATCAAACAGGGAATGTTACTCACGGATGGTATCTCCCTGCTTGGCTTTTAAATATCCCTGAATAACGCCATCTTGCCACTCAATTTACCCCTTTACTTAAATCACCTCAATTTAATAGAGAAAATACTGATTTTTTAACTATACGGCAAATAAGTGCGCTTTTAGAGTGGCGTTTACATGGAGAGGTGGAAATAGGTAAATGCACAAATTGCGATGTGGCCTCGGTGGGGTGGGTAGAGCACTGTTTCACCATTGCTTGAGCTGACTGCCAAGTACATCCTTAATGCGGATGTACTTGGCTAGAGGAGTAATGATTGGGTAATGCGACGGCTTGTTCACGCAATGCTGTAGAAGTTAAATAAAGATGGAAACTAAATAGCCCCCATTTTTGCAATAAAGTCCGAAACAATCATACTTAAACGTTTAAAAATTAATCTTTTAGTTTGATAATTAAACAAAAAAACTATAAGTGGCAACGTTCCTCTGAATGCTAAAGGGAGTTCGCACTCTAAATATAAAACTATACATAGATTTAATTTACGAGTTATTCAATAGCTTAAGCAGTCAATGAAATAACTCAAATTTACCTCATTAAAAAGTAACCGTAAAATTTACCCAAACACCACTATGCTGTACAAAAAACAGTTAATTGGTTTTGTGTTATGAAAGTCATATACCCATATATGGTCTCCTCCGATATCGCAAGGTTTAATTATTAAATAACAGGGACAAGTTTGCTGTCATATATACGGTCTTTAATGGGAGCTTAATAACTCCCTGACCTCGATGTATTCCGCGCCTATTGACCTTATCATGTTTTCGGTATTAATTACCGATGGGTATATCAGGTTTTCAATAAGCAGGGCTTACCTGTTATGTCATCTAATGATTTTACCTTCGCAATTCTTTGAAGTGTTTTTTACTTTTTTACTTACTTCTTTATATTACTGCATTATACTCAGGTGAATATTCTTCCCCTGAAACGGTAATAGCCCACGCTATTCTCGCTATTTTGTTGGCATAAGCTACACAGGCTCGGTTATGCCCCCGAGTTAACACTAATTTATTTATCCACAGACTTAATTTGTCCGTCTTGCCTCTGGCTCTAGATACCACCGCCTTCGCGCCTTGAATAAGTAAGCACCTTAAGGACTTGTTCCCTCGCTTACTGATACCAAGTAATACATCTCGGCCACCGCTACTGTATTGTTTGGGAACAATGCCTAATGAAGCGGAAACATCTCGCCCTTTTCGATAATGACTGCCATTACCTACTTCATTAAAATACGCACTTGCCACCATAGGGCCAACGCCAGGAATTGATTGTAACCGCTGACAAATGGGGTTGTTTTTTACCAAGACCTTTATTTGTGTGTCATAAACCGCTATGCATTTATCGAATGATGTTAACTGGTGTGCTAATTGACTTAACATCCCCTTAAATGCAGGTGATAATCGCTCTTCCTTATCTTCTTGTAAAACAGGTAAGGCATGACGAACATGACTCACTCCTTTGGTAATACTAATGCCATATTCGGCAATAAGTCCTCTAATTTGGTTCAAAAGCGATTTACGTTGCCTAACGGCTAATTCTCTTACTTTATGTTGAGCTTGGTTGTCTTGTTGCTCTACTGTTTTAATTTCAACACTTTTTATATGCGGTTGCTTTGCCGCGATAGCAATGGCTAACGCATCGTTATAATCATTTTTATTACCAATCAAGAAAGCTTTTACATGTTGTGGCGGTATCAATTTTACTTGATGTCCACAAGCCTTGATTTCTCTTGCCCAATAATGTGCTGTTGCACAAGCTTCTAAAGCAACTAGGCATTTAGGTTGCTGCTGAAAAAATGCTAACACTTGAGCGCGTTTTAACATTTTCTTTTTAACTTGGCGGTTTTCTTTGTTAGTACAAATACAATGAAAAACACTTTTTGCTATGTCTAACCCAATTGTTGTAATATTCATATCGGTCTTCTCCCATTTGTGATTGTTTGTTTACGCTTCAATCATGGCACATAGATGCCGTTGTGGGAGGAGACCATCACATCATATATATTGAAGCTGGAATATCTGGCTTCGAAAGTTACCTGCAGCAGAGCAGAGTATCAAGAGCTCGGCTTGTCGTTAGAAGAGCTTTTAATACGATACCCCAATGCTACCTTCTTCGGCCGTGCTAATGGTCACTCTATGTGAGTATCTCTAAACCTAGATTAGTATAGCTAAATTAACTAATTTCTATACACGGATTATTATCTTCCGATTCATTCTAATAAGGAAATAATATGAAAACACTTTTTTTTACGTTGTGGGCATTTTTTTCTATTACTGCATATTCATCGACACTTTCAGAAGTAAAAGCTAAAGATGAGTTAAGTTGTGGAGTTAGTGGATCTTTATTAGGCTTTTCAAAAGAGGATACTAACGGGAAATACTATGGGTTTGATGTCGATTATTGTCGAGCTGTAGCTTCGGCTATTGGAGTATCTAAAGTTAAATTTGTTAACTTAACAGCTAAGGAACGTTTAGGTTCCTTGAAGAGTGGAGAAGTAGATATATTAAGTAGAACAACAACTTGGACTCTTTCCCGTGATACTGACGGCTTCGATTTTGTTGGTACTATTTTCTATGATGGTGAAGGATTTATGGTGCCAACTGAATTTGTATTTAAAGAATATGAATCATTCACCGATGCATCTTTTTGTCTTCGAGAGGGGACTACTTCATCTCAAAATTTAAACAAATTTTTTACCCCAAAAGGAATAAAATACAAAGAAAAGGTTTACCCAAATAAAGATGCTGTCACTAAAGCTTATCTAGCAGGGGATTGCCAAATTTATGTGTTAGACACTTCTGCTCTGATGTCGTTAAAAGCATCACTACCATCGCCTGAAAAACATAAGATATTAGATATTAAAATATCAAAAGAGCCTTTAAGTCCTGTGGTTAGGGATAATGATGCTCAATGGTTAGATATTACTCGGTGGACATTGTTTTTATTAATTCAACTCGAAGAAAAAGGTATTAACCAACTATCTAATCAGGACAGTAGGGCGATTGCATTAAAAATAACTTGACACAGATCCCCATATTTGATCTATTACTTCGCTTTAAGCAGAGTAAAATGACCAAAAAGAAGCCTACACTAATCGAACATTTCAAAGATATTGCCGATCC
>JAESPR010000088.1 GCA_016765685.1 Colwellia sp.
GCGACTTTTAGTGATGAAAATAATAACTTTGACGCTGAAGATGGCGATTTAATACGGAGTTATAAAACCCAAATTACCGCAACTGACGATGTTGAAATTGTTGTGGTTAGCAAGCTGTCATAAATTTACTTAATTAGAGAACTAATATGGAGAACAACATGAATAAATTCGCTGAAACATTAACCGTTGATAATGCAGTACTGGCAATGATTGATCATCAAACAGGCTTATTAGTCAGTTGTAGAGACCAAGATCCTCACCTGATGACTGAAAATATTAAAGGTCTCTGTGCTCTGGCCAAAGCTGTAGATATGCCTACAGTGATCACAGCAAGCATGCCTGATGGCCCTAATGGTCCCATCATGCCTGAAATTACAGAGATCTTAGGTGATAAAATAATTGAACGAGCGGGCGAAATTAATGCTTGGAAAAGTCCTGAATTTAAACAAGCAATTGAAGCTAGCGGTCGTAAAAAAATTATTATGGCTGGTCTAGTCACGGATGTCTGTTTAATGTTTCCTGCAATTTCAGCAGTCGCAGAAGGGTATGACGTATACGCTGTTGTTGACGCTTCAGGTACTTGGAATAAAGCGGTTGCTGACGCTTCTTGTCTGCGTATGACACAAGCCGGTGTGAAAGTGGCTACATGGGCTTCTGTATTAGCTGAGGTAATGGATGATTGGCGTAGTGAAAAAGGTATGGAGCTTGGTGGTGTTTTGGGGCAGCACACAAGTTATCGCTGGGTTTACAACAGCTTTTTACATGCAAATCAGTCCCAAGATTAAAAGAATAAACCATGCTAAGCAGATTGCTTATACCAGTTTCATTAATTAGGTGATCTACTTTATACGTAGGGAAAATTGCCAAATATAAGGCATTTATTTCAATAACTAGTTGTTCTAATTATTAAATAAATAACGCTGTAGTTGGTGATTTTAACAAGTATAAATGATCACATATTTAGTGAGATTGGTATTAGTATGGTATTTTTTAAGGAACCATCAATGACACCACCCAATAAACATTTAATCGCCCTAATTAACTATATTACGCTTGTACCTTTGGTATATTTTATTCCGCAATGGCTTAATCCCTATTTACCGGCTAATGAATTCTTACAAGTATGTGTGGTTGTTGCGATTATAGTCCCCATCATTTCATATATTGTCATGCCGATAACGATGAAGGTTTTTGATAGGTAAAGTGATTTGTTGAAGGTTAAAAATTGCGATAAATCATAAACTAAGCTACCTTTATTGGTATTCTAAACATAAAGGAAATGAGATGAATAAACCAATAATAGCTGACAATAAACCTAAAGGTGTAGAATTAGTAAAAGGTGAAGATTATTACTTTTGCACTTGTGGGAAATCAGCCAAGCAACCTTTTTGTGATGGCTCACACGCAGGGACAGGTTTTAAACCGAAAGCATTTCAAGCCGAGCAAGACGGTACTTCCTATTTATGTGTATGTAAGCATAGTAATAATCTTCCTTTTTGTGATGGTACACACAAAAAATTTGATAAGACTATGGTCGGTAAAGAAGGGCCTGGCGTACAAATTCAACTGGGCAAAATGCCTGTTGGAGAACCCACCCCTGAAGAGCCTACTGTGGCCTATATTCATGAGCTAGCAAAAAATGGTTTGAGTAAAGTCGGTCATCATGGACCTATGACATCCATGGGGGTACCAAGGCATTTGCTACCGCATTGGGATGACATTCAAATAATGGTTGCCCAAATGGCGAGAAAGCCGCTCTTAGAAAACCAAAAAGTAACGACTAAATTAGTGATTGGGCCTAACGCCAAAAAACCACTAGAGTTGGCTATTCCGTTATTTGTTTCTGACATGAGCTTTGGTGCCTTGTCAGAAGAAGCTAAAATATCACTCGCTAAAGGCGCTGAACTCGCGGGTACAGGCATATGTTCAGGTGAAGGGGGCATGTTACCAGAAGAGCAGCAAAGCAATTCGCGCTATTTCTACGAATTAGCCAGTGCTAAGTTTGGTTATAAAGAAGAGTTATTACTTGGCGTACAAGCGTTTCACTTTAAAGGCGGGCAGGGCGCAAAAACCGGTACTGGCGGGCACTTACCGGGTAATAAAAATATTGGTAAAATTTCACAGGTACGTGGCATTGAACCGGGACAGCCAGCGGTATCGCCACCTACTTTCACGGATTTACACTCGGCTGAAGATTTTAAACGCTTTGCTGATCATGTCAGAGAAATCACTGGCGGCATTCCCATTGGTTTTAAATTAAGCGCAAATCATATTGAAGCAGATATTCAATTTGCTTTAGATGCCAGTGCTGATTATATCATTTTAGATGGTCGAGGTGGCGGCACAGGCGCTGCACCGGAGATCTTTAGAGATCATATCAGTGTGCCCACTATTCCTGCACTTGCCAGAGCGAGACGTTATTTAGATCAACAAGGCGTTTCAGGTAAAGTCACGCTTATTATTACCGGCGGGTTACGCACACCAATGGACTTTGTTAAAGCCATGGCGTTAGGCGCTGATGGGGTGGCGATATCAAATAGTGCTATGCAGGCGATTGGTTGTGTTGCAGCGCGGATGTGTAATACCAATAATTGCCCTGCGGGCATAGCGACACAAAAACCTGAATTACGTAGTCGCTTGAATGTTGATTTAGCTGCCACTAAGTTACACAACTTTTTCATGGCTTCAACCGAGCTAATGCAAGTGATGGCAAGAGCCTGCGGTCATCATAGTTTGAATGATTTTAATAAGGAAGATTTAGCCACGTGGCAAAGTGAAATGGCAAAGTTATCAGGTATTAGCTATGCAGGGTATGGGCTATAATCTAGCCTCACCGTTGTAGAAATATATTTGAGCAGAAATGCAAAATAGTCAGTGCGACTATGCCAGCTAATTTTTAGCGCGCTTGTTGGTATTATACAAAGATTAACCGCAACGGTTGCTGCTATTAAATAGGGGTTAGTCAAACTGGTATTGAAGTGATTTTCCTTAATAAAAATAATAGGCACCCATACTAGCCGTTAATACCACTAGCTTTTTTGAAGTGTCTATGAAAATGATTTTGATCGTAAAAACCAATCTGTGTGGCAACTTGTATTACTGATATTGACTGTTTATTCTATTTGGATGCTATTTTATTTGAACGTAATAAACACTGACTTTATCGGTAACTTGCCATGAACATAGAGTGTTCTTAGGCATAAATACCGCATCACCCACGGTAAAGATATGTTCAACGTTGTCTTCGTTAGTGCAAGTTAAACTGCCTTCATTGATGATCATAAATTCGTGATAAGGAAATGACATTGGCTTAGTCTTAAATACATTGCTTGTCCAAATTCCTGAAAAAAATCGCCCTTGTGAATCTTGATACAAAGCTTGTTTTTGATGACCATCACTAGTCTGTGAAATGAGAGTAGTTGTTTTAACTTGCTCGTTAAAATATATAATATGCTCATAGGTCGATTTAGCCGGAATAATTTCGTCAGGATGCTGTGAAATAATAAAAAACTTACGTAAATAACCCGTTTGCTGCCATTGGCAGTCATATCCTTTGGGAATGACAAAACCTTCACCAGCGATAACCGTTTCTAATACGCCGGTTTGATTATTTTTAATGACCGCTTCACCGTCGAGTATAAACATGAACTCGTCACAAGGATAATTGCCAGCTGTCTCGGTCATATCGGTGGTATCCCACACACCGACAAAAAGCCCTTCATCCTCATCCTCATCTTCATAAAAAAGATGAGTATGCTGAGTCGGTATAGCTGATACAAACAACTCCGCTTCAAGCTCATCGGCGTTATCACCAAAACCTTCAGGGTTAGGGTTAAGTTTAATAATTTTACTTTTTGCCATGAATCACCTAAAAAGTAGTCACAAGTTATAAGCTACAAGTTAAAAGTTGCAAACACAGCGCTTACAACTTGTAGTTTGGAACTGCTTACTAGCTTGGGAAGGCGAAAGATACGCCTTCTCTTATGCCGCTCGAAGGCCAACGTTGGGTAATAGTTTTACGTTTAGTGTAAAAACGCACCCCGTCTGGGCCGTAAGCATGTAAATCGCCAAACAATGAACGTTTCCAACCACCAAAGCTATGATAAGCCACCGGCACAGGTAAGGGTACATTAATACCTACCATACCAACTTCAATGTGATCAGAAAAATAGCGCGCTGCTTCACCGTCACGGGTAAAGATACATGTACCGTTTCCGTATTCGTGATCGTTGATTAATTGCATTGCTTCTTGCATGGTTTTAACACGAATAACTTGTAATACGGGGCCAAAAATTTCGGCTTGATAACTGTGCATGTCGGGCGTTACATGATCAATCAAGGTAGCGCCAACGAAGAAACCATTTTCAAAACCAGCAACGGTAGGATTACGACCATCAACCACTAGTGTTGCGCCTTGTTCTTTGGCACTTTCGATAAAACCATTAACTTTTTCTTGGTGGGCCTTGGTAATTACCGGGCCAAAATCGTTATTAGCATTGGTGTGTTCTCCCACACTAAGGCCTTTCATACCTTCGGTCATTTTTTCAATTAACGCATTACCGGCCTCATCGCCCACAGTAACGGCAACAGAAAGTGCCATACAGCGCTCACCCGATGAGCCAAATGCCGCCCCTAAGAGTTGGTTTACTGTGTTATCCATATCGGCATCAGGCATAATAATAGCGTGATTTTTTGCGCCACCTAACGCTTGACAACGTTTGCCGTTGGCACTGGCTGTGGCATAGATATATTCGGCAATAGGTGTTGAGCCAACAAAACTTACCGCTTTAATGCGTTGGTCGCTCAGTAAGGTATCAACAGCTTCTTTATCACCATTTACCACGTTCATTACACCGTCAGGTAAACCGGCTTCTTTTAATAATTGTGCAATGAAAAGTGTCGAGCTTGGATCGCGCTCTGAAGGTTTTAAAATAAAGGTATTACCGCAAACAATGGCAAGTGGGTACATCCACATGGGCACCATAGCAGGGAAGTTAAACGGAGTAATACCAGCAACCACACCTAAGGGTTGAAATTCACTCCAAGAATCGATATTTGGGCCTACATTGCGGCTGTGTTCACCTTTTAATAATTGTGGGGCACCACAAGCATACTCAACATTCTCGATACCGCGTTGCAATTCACCGGCTGCATCATGGGAAATCTTACCGTGTTCTTCACCAATTAAATGGCAAATTTTATCGCTGTTTTGTTCTAGCAATTCCTTAAAACGGAACATAACACGGGCACGTTTAAGTGGTGGGGTATTTCTCCATGCAGGGAAAGCTGCTTGTGCGGCACTAATGGCTTGTTCAACGGTTTTCTTGCTAGCTAGGGCTACTTGCTTGGTGGCTTCGCCTGTTGCTGGGTTGAATACATTTTGAGTACGAGTTTTATCACTTGGGTTGGTGTGAACCATTTCACCATTGATTAAATGGCCAATGATTTGTGTCGTTTGTGTCATGAATTGTTCCTGTAAGTTTAATAATTTGTTTATTTTTAGCATTCTAGGTAATAATATCTAGTTAACTTCGGCGATGGTTTCGCCTAAAGCGTTCATCAAACTGTCAATTTCTGGCAAGGTACTGGTAAAAGGTAAACCTAGTTGAATAGTGTCACCGCCGTAACGAACATAAAAGCCTTTTTGCCACATTTTCATTGCTATTTGATAAGGACGTTTAGCGGGCTCGCCTACGGCATGATCTATGCTTAAAGCACCCGCCAAACCATAGTTACGAATATCGTTAATATGGACGACACCTTTTAAGTCATGTAACGCTGCTTGGAAGTAAGGAGCGATAGTTTTAACACGTTCAGGCAAGCTTTCTTTTGCTAAAATATCAAGTGATGCCAAAGCTGCAGCACAAGCGACAGGGTGCGCTGAATAAGTGTAACCATGAGGTAATTCCAGCATGTATTCAGGGCCGGCAGTATCCATGTAGGTATCATAAATTTCTTGCTTGGCAATTACTGCGCCCATAGGAATTACACCATTGGTAAGCTGCTTGGCGACGGTCATTAAATCAGGTGTTACGCCAAATTCAGCGGCACCTGTATTTGAGCCCATACGGCCGAAAGCGGTAATAACTTCATCAAAGATAAGCAGAATATTGTGCTTGGTACAAATTTCACGTAAACGCTTTAAATAACCTACCGGTGGTGGAATTACCCCAGCAGAGCCTGCTAAGGGCTCAACAATCACAGCGGCTATCGTTGATGCATCATGCAAGGTTACTAGTTGCTCTAGTTCTTCAGCTAAATAAGCACCTTCACTCGGCATACCTTGAATAAAATTATTGCCACTAATCATGGTGTGGGGCAAATGACAGGCTTCAATACCTTGGCCGAAAATGGCACGATTAGGGCTTAAACCACCCACACTGATACCGCCATAGTTAACACCGTGATAGCCTTTTGAGCGACCAATGAAGCGAGTTTTACTGGCTTGTCCTTGTTTTCGCCAATAACCGCGGGCAATTTTTAATGCTGTTTCAACTGCTTCTGAGCCAGAGCCAGTGAAAAATACTCTATTCAAGTCCTCTGGCATTATTTGGGTGATACGGTGAGCAAGCTCGAATGATTTAGGATGACCAAATTGAAATGCTGGTGAGTAGTCTAACGTTGCTGCTTGCTTGGCAATGGCTTCAGTAATCTCGGTGCGACCATGACCGGCACCACAAGTCCACAGACCTGATAGACCATCGAATATTTTTCTGCCCCGAGCATCGGTATAATAATTACCCTGAGCGGAAACGATAATGCGAGGGTCTTTTTTAAATTCACGGTTACCAGTAAACGGCATCCAGTGGGCATCTAGTTGCGCTTGGCTTATACCATGGTTGTTAGAGCTATTTGAGCTGATAGTCATATTATTGCCTCAACAGTGTTATTTGGTTTTTTCGTTTGCTTGAGGTCATTATCAATGATTTAATTGATTATTAAATTATTACTTATTTAAGTTAAGGTAAGTAAACTGTTACCTAATGGTTGTTCATTTATGAAAAAAGAGAAAACTTTATTACCTCGGCAATTAGGTGATGCGCATATACGGCTATTACGTATTTATAAAGTAGTGATTGAATCAGGTGGTTTTGCTGCGGCTGAAGTCGATCTTAACATTAGTCGTCCGGCGATTAGTTTAGCAATATCAGAGCTAGAGTCATTATTAAATATGAAGCTGTGTCATCGTGGCCGGTCGGGATTTTCTATCACAGAGCAAGGCGAAGAGGTTTATCAATCGGCTCTGCAACTTTTAGGCAGTATTGAGAATTTTCGCGCGCAAATGAATGCTATTAATACCGATTTAGTGGGTGAATTAAATATTGGCATTACCGATAACTTAGTAACGATTGATCAAATGCGTATTACTCGTTCATTAAGCGCCTTAAAACATAGAGCGCCCGAGGTGGTCATTAATATTCGCATGATCCCACCCAATGATATTGAAGCCGCAGTGCTTAGTGGCAAGTTGCATATCGGTGTGGTGCCAGAGCTGCGTACCTTACCAGGCTTAAATTATCACCCCTTATATAAAGAGCAATCGTTACTTTATTGCAGTGATCAACACCCCTTGTTTAAGCAAGAGTTAGATACTATTAGTGATGAGGCTTTGGCTCAATATGACGCGGTGGTACCAAGTTATCCGCAATCAAGTGAGATCAAACAGCAGCAAAAAATGCTTAACGCCACGGCAACCTCTACTGATAGAGAAGGCATTGCTTTTTTAATTTTAACGGGGCGGTTTATCGGATTTTTACCTGATCACTTTGCTAAGCGCTGGCATGGAAAAGATAAAATGCGCACCATTGAAGCGCATAGGCGCTATTTTCACACTAATTTTTCTGCAATAACCAGTAAAGGTGCCCGTAGTCATTTGATTTTAGATGCGTACATGGAAGAGCTTAAAAAAACGGTCGGATATTAATTTTTGTCTGTTTGAATTAGTGATATTTTATCGATTACGGTTGAGATCTTTTACTAATTTTAAGACAATGCCCACCATTCATTTAATGAGCGCTGGATTAAAAAATTTTCATGTTAAAAAAGTTATGTACAGTCAGTGAAATTTATCAATATTTAGATAGTTTATTTGATCAAGATATTGATCAAGACACCTTATTTGCCAGCGGCTATTTACGTGGTTTTATATCCGTAGCTGCAACCGATTTTGGCGATGAACAACAGAATGTCACCGAGAATTTGGTAGCGTTAATAACAGACAAACTAGCACAGGCAAAAACAGAACTAAATCCTCAAGATAATGCTATAGTGCAAAATTTCTGGCTGGCGTTGCAACGAGTTATGGTAAGTTAATGCCTCATGTTTGCTAAGGGTAGCTTAAGGTTAAATTTTATCTCGGACGATAGCTCGAATAACAAAACGATTAGGACTTAAATTAAACAGCATATTGTTGTCAACAGGGTAGGGCGTGCCGCATAAATCAGCGGTAAGAATATCGGCAGCCAAAGGCGCTGAGCACAATCCCCGTGCGCCAAATCCCATCATCAGGTACAAATTATCAACCACAGGAGCAGCTTGGGTATACCGCCAATTTTTGTCTTTAGCTAAATGAGGGTAAGCTTCAAGATGTTTTTTAATGTCGGGCATAGCACCAACCATGGGTAGGTGATCCGGTGTCATACAGCGCAATCTTGATTTACTGTTAACAATATCTTTTATTGACCAATTAATCGCAGCACTTAACTCGGGCAGACAGGTTTTCAACATCTCAATATTAAAACTATCTTCTTCTGCGGTTGCCGTGGTGCGCGTACTATTTTTATTAAAGGTTGCGCCAATGCAGTGTTGGTGATTTTGGCTTGGGGTTAAATAGCCTTTATGACAGATAACCGTGGCAAGTTTACTGATATTGTCATTAGTTTTCATGCTAGTCACTTGCCCTTGTACCACGCTAAAAGGCAGTTGCTTGATATAATCTAAATTAATGATCTCTGCACCACCACATACAATTAACACACTGGTTTCTATTTCACCTTGGCTGGTTGATAATAACCAGCGCGTTTTTTCATCTTTGCTTTGAATGGCTGTTATGTTACTAACCTTGGTATTGTTTTCTACCTTGAGTCTTCCGGTGGTTTTCGCACAAGCTATTAGCTGTTTTACCGCTTGTTGAGGTGCTAACCAACCGGCATTGGGTATAAATAAACCGCCGTATTGCATTGGAATATTAGCGATTTTTTCGGCCTGTGTAGCGTCGATGCTATGAATAAGTTGTGCTGGCCAAGCGTTCAGTTCGGCAAATTTATGTTGACGTTTTATTAATGATTCTTTGTACGACACGTCTAACAAACCACACCATTGGTGGGGAAAATTAAACCCTTGTTCAATGACGTGATTATATAAGGATCTCGCGCGCGAAAACGCTTGTTGATAAAACAAGCTAATGGCATCTTGTTGTTGATGTAATAATGGAAATAAAGCGCCAATAGCGTTACTTGAAGCACCTTGAGCCAAACTATTATCTTTGCAATAGAGTGTTACTTTTATGCCCTTTTGGGTTAAAGCATAAGCGGCACAAGCTGATGCTATGCCACCACCAATAATGCTGACATGCTGCGGTTTAGTTATGGTAGGGCGAAGTTTATACCCTAATTTACTATCAAAATTGGTATTGCCAAGTTGCTCAGTATAGGGTGTACCATCGTCCTGAAAGCTTATGCTCGGTATTTGTGCAGGTGTTGCTGTAACAATGTTAGTCAACATAAATAGAATTTAATATTTTGTAGTAACTGTTATTTTACGTGAAATTTCAGTTGAGAACAGTGTTTTAGTTCAATATTACTTAAAGGGCGTAGCTATTATGTTAGTAACATTATACTATAGCGTACAAGTGTACGCTGGATTATATGTGCAGGTTAATCATTGCTAAGCAAACAAGATTAAGCAGGCAAGGTTAAACAAGATTAAGCAAGCAAGGTTAAGCAGACAAGGCTAAGTAAGCAAGACTAAACAAGTAATACCAGTTAAGGGGAAATTTCCTTGTATAATGCCCCCGTTTTAAAATTTTTATGTTTTTTAATAAAGCTTTTAATAAAGTTTTCAACAAAATAATGGTTATTAAAATGAAACGAGTAGTGATCACAGGTATCGGTATTGTATCGAGCATTGGTAACAATGCGACAGAAGTATTAGCTTCATTAGAAATAGGTAAATCAGGTATTTCTCATTCGGCAAGTTTTGCTGAGCAAGGTTTAAAAAGTAATGTTTGGGGTAAACCAAATATTGAAATTAAAGATCATATTGATCGTAAAGCCTTACGTTTTATGGGTGATGCCGCAGGTTATGCTTATATTGCCATGAAAGAGGCTATTGAAGATTCAAAACTAACCGACGAACAAGTCTCCGATGTTCGCACCGGCATTGTAGCAGGCAGTGGTGGTGCTTCATCAGCGAATATCGTTACTTCAACAGATACCCTGCGTAGTCGTGGTATTCGACGAGTTGGCCCTTATGCTGTGCCAAAAACGATGGGCAGTACCGTATCTGCTTGTTTAGCTACGCCATTTAAAATTAAAGGTGTTAACTACTCAATCAGCTCAGCTTGTGCAACCAGTGCTCACTGTATAGGTAATGCCATGGAGCTTATCCAGCTAGGCAAACAAGATATTGTTTTTGCTGGTGGCGGTGAAGAAGTGCATTGGTCATTAGCGATGATGTTTGATGGCATGGGAGCATTATCTGCAGGTCGAAATGATACCCCAGAACTCGCTTCTCGTACTTATGATGCTGATCGTGATGGTTTTGTTATTTCAGGCGGTGGCGGCATGGTGGTGGTTGAAGAACTAGAACATGCGCTTGCTCGTGGTGCGCACATTTACGCAGAAATTGTTGGTTATGGCGCAACGTCTGACGGTTACGACATGGTTGCGCCAAGTGGCGAAGGTGCAGTGCGTTGTATGCAACAAGCTATGCAAGGTGTAAGCGGAGAAATTGATTATTTGAATACTCATGGTACTTCAACGCCCGTTGGTGATGTGAAAGAACTCGGTGCTATTCAAGAGCTATTCGGTGCAAAGTCTCCAGCCATTAGTGCAACTAAAGCGATGACAGGTCATGCTTTAGGTGCTGCTGGTGTTCATGAAGCTATTTATTCATTGTTAATGATGGAAAATAACTTTGTTGCACCTTCTATAAACGTTGATAATTTAGACGAGCAAGCGCAAGGTTTAGATATAGTGACTCAAAAGCGTGATGTTGAGCTTAATTTAGTAATGTCTAACAGTTTTGGTTTTGGCGGTACTAATGCCACTTTAGTGATGCAAAAATATAAAAAATAGCGTTAACACTGTTAAGATAAAAAGCTGTAAAGTATAGTGCTTTACAGCTTTTTGTGCATTTAGCACTGCTTAATTTCTTTATCAAACTTATGAAAATACTCTTCGATGAAAACATGCCCTACGCTAAAGAATTTTTTAGCGAGTTTTGTCAGGCTGATACCGATGAATTGGTGGCCTTTTCTGGTCGTGATTTAAGCGCGCAACAAGTGGCTGATGCAGATGTTTTATTAGTACGCTCAATCACTCAAGTAAACAAAGCTTTATTAAAAAACAATAAAAAGCTAAGTTTTGTAGGCAGTGCAACCATAGGTACAGACCATATTGACCAAAAGTATTTAGCCCAACGAAATATTACTTTTCAAGCGGCTCCGGGGTGTAATGCTATTTCGGTGGCAGAATATGTGCTTAGTGTTTTAGTGGTTCTGGCTGAGCGCTATTTATTGAATTTATCTCAATTGAGCGTTGGTATTGTTGGCGGTGGTAATACGGGCACTCGCTTGAGTGAAAAGTTGAGTGCTTTAGGCATAAAACATAAAATATGCGATCCATTACTTGAACAATCAACAACAGATTCTCGAACCTTTGTTTCTCTTGATGAAGCATTAACATGTGATGTTATTTCTTTACACGTACCTAAAGTTTTGTCGGGAAACCATCCTACTTATCATTTACTTAATGAAGAGCGGTTAAATAAGTTAACAGCGCAACAAATATTAATTAATGTTTGTCGCGGTGAAGTCATCGACAACCAAGCTTTATTAACGTTAAAACAACAAGGCCATGGTTTAAAAGTGGTGCTTGATGTGTGGGAAGGTGAGCCTGAGGTATTAACGCCGTTAATCGCATTTACCGAAATTGCTACGGCACACATTGCTGGTTATAGCTTAGAAGGAAAAGCGCGTGGCAGTGAAATGCTTTATCAGGCATTATATCGGCATGTAAACAAACGCCAAGATGTTAACATTGCACCCAATTGTCAGTTAGTTAACCTACTACCTACAGCCAATATCTCGTCAATAAAATTAAATCAAGAATTTAATGAAATAGTTCTAAGCCAGTTAGTTAAAATGGTTTACGATGTCAGGCGTGATGATGCAATATTTCGTCAACAATTATCAAGTCAAGGTTTTGATAGCCTCAGAAAGAATTACCCAACCCGACGGGAGTTTTCTGCAGTGCAGGTAATCTTGACATCTAATGACCTAAATGATGTGCCTCATCGTTTGGGTTTTTCTAAATAATAGAGTTACCTTTACCGAAAATAGAGAGAGAGGATCATGGCACAAAAATTTGATGTATGCATACTTGGCGCAACCGGGCTAGTTGGCAAAGCCATTATGGAGATTTTAGAACAAAGAGATTTCCCAATTAATAAATTATACCCCTTAGCAAGTGCTCGCTCTGCTGGTGAATTTGTTGAATTTAATGGAGAAAGCATTGAAGTGCTTGATGCAGATAATTTTGATTGGAGCCTAGCGCAAATTGGTTTTTTCTCAGCGGGTGGTTCAATCTCAGCTAAGTATGCCCCTATTGCCGGTGAGGCAGGTTGTATTGTTATAGATAATACCTCTGAATTTCGTTACGACGATGATATTCCATTAGTCGTGCCAGAAGTAAACCCACAAGCCTTAGCTGACTACCGTAATCGCAACATTATTGCCAACCCTAACTGTTCAACTATTCAAATGATGGTGGCGTTAAAACCAATTTATGATGCGGTTGGCATTAGCCGTGTTAACGTTTGTACTTACCAATCAGTTTCTGGTGGTGGTAAGGCTGCTATGGATGAATTAGCTAAGCAAACTGCAGACTTATTGAGTGGTAAACCGGTAGAGACAAAAAACTTCCCTCGCCAAATAGCGTTTAATGTTATTCCTCAAATTGATGTTTTTCTTGATAATGGTTATACCAAAGAAGAAATGAAAATGGTTTGGGAAACGAAGAAGATTTTAGGTGATGACAATATTTTAGTAAACCCAACAGCCGTTCGAGTACCGGTATTTTTTGGTCACGGTGAAGCTTTACACATAGAAACTAATTCACCTATTTCAGCTGAAGAGGTTAAAGCGTTATTAGCTCAAGCCCCAGGGATAGTGGTTTGTCATAAAGATGAAGATTTTCCTACTCAAATTAGTGATGCCAGTGGCAAAGATGATACTTTTGTTGGCCGTATTCGTGAAGATATTAGCCATAATTGCGGTATTAATATGTGGGTCGTTGCCGATAATGTTCGTAAAGGCGCCGCAACCAACAGTATTCAAATAGCTGAGTTATTAGTTAAAGAATATTTAAGTTAGGTGAAAATTTACTGGGCTAATTAACTTACAGCGCTTAAGAAAAGAGTAAACTCGCCGTTAACACTAAAGAAGATGTGTTAACGGCGAGTTTTTTTGTTTTTATCTCGAAAATATTGAGATATCTGTTTTGAATTTGATATGATTCTTACCAAGAGAAACTAGCACACTTGTTAAGTGGAATGAATTTTGCTTGGTTTCTTGTATAGAGTTAAGAGCTTATCTATCATCTTAACTTTGTCAAATAACTGACAAATAGCTAATTTTGTAAAAAAATAATAACTAGGAAAACTTCGATGCAAAAATTATTACACCTGTGCCTTCGGCAGGTTTTTCTTAGCATATCAATAGTTAGCATACTAATAACTAGCATTATTACCACAGGTATAATGACGATTAGTGTACCCGCTTATGCACAAGAATTCTTTGCACAAGAGCGTGGCATTCGTATGCGCGGCCCTAAAAGCAGTGATGTTTTCCCTTATGATCGTTATGGGCCTTTAACCTCGCGCGATACCTTGTGGAGAATTGCATTAACGGTTCGTCCGGATAGCCGTTTAACTGTTTATCAAGTAATGCAAGCCTTGTATCAAGCTAATCCTAATGCTTTTGTTGATAGTAATTTTAATCATTTGGTTGAAGGTCAGTATTTAAAAATTCCCTCATTTGATCGCATGATGTCGGTCAATAGACAAGTTGCTCAACAAAAATCGGATGAAGACGAAAAAATTTGGCAAAAGAAGCAACCTAAAAAGGCTAATATAAAATTAGTAGCAGCGGCAGAAAATGTTAATAAAAAAGATTTAGATATTGTAAAAACAGCAATAAATGAACAATTAAAAAAGATAGATATAAAGCAGCAAGCGCGTTTAGAAAACATTCAAAATGATGTTTTAGATTCAATAGACGGTTTACAAACCATCTTAAAAGAAAACGAAGGTTTACGTCAGCGTTTATCATCCTTTAATAGTCAATTAGGCTCTATGCAAAAAGAGGTTGCTAAAAACGAAGAAATTAAGCTACAAATGGATGACATGATCAAATTGCAGCAAGCTCTACTGTCGAAAGCACAAGCAAGAGAACAAGAACTGCTTTTAGAAAAAGAGCAAGCAGCATTAGAAAAAAACGATATTTTTTCGAGTTCATGGTTTACGGTGCTAATGTCTACTTTGCCAGCAATATTACTACTAGTAGTTTTTGCACTTATATTCAAACGAAGAAAGGTTGACACCGGTTCAGCAGAAACCTCGATGGCAGAAAAACCAGCAAAAAAATCTCCCTCTGAGAAGGTAGTTGAAGAAGAGCCCCAAGCTCCAATAAGTGTAGAAGATGAATTATCACTCGATGATGAACTATCCCTAGATGACGAGCTGTCTCTTGATGATGATTTATCAATTGATCTTCTTGAAGATGATGATGAAGATGATGTTATTCACCTTGATGACGATGATGATGACGCTCTAGATGATCTTGATGACTTAGACGATATCTTGCTAGATGATTCAGAAGAACTTGACGGTGGTGAATTAGACCAAGGTGACTTAGATTCTTTACTGATGGAAGTTGATGATGCGGATGATGAGTCTTCAACTGATGAAAGTGAAGCGTTAACAGATAATCAATTAGATCAAAGTGATTTAGATGATCTACTAGGAGATCTTAGTGATGATGATCTGGACATTGAAGAAGATTCTTCAACACCAAGCGCAGAGCCAGTAGAAGAAGACGCTCAAGCTGAAATAACCGATCCTGATGATATTGATGCCTTGCTTGAGTCCATGGATGTTGATGAAGCAACACCTACTCCGGCGGCAGAGGCGGAACCTGAACCAATAGCAGAAGAAGACGCTCAAGCTGAAATAACCGATCCTGATGATATTGATGCCTTGCTTGAGTCTATGGACGTTGATGAAGCAACACCTACTCCGGCGGCAGAGGCAGAACCTGAACCAATAGCAGAAGAAGACGCTCAAACTGAAATAACCGATCCTGATGATATTGATGCTTTGCTTGAGTCCATGGATGTTGATGAAGCAACACTTACTCCGACGGTAGAAGCGGAACCCGAACCAATAGCAGAGGAAGACGCTCAAACTGAAATAACCGATCCTGATGATATTGATGCTTTGCTTGAGTCCATGGATGTTGATGAAGCAACACCTACTCCGGCAGCAAAAGCAGAACCTGAACCAATAGCAGAGGAAGACGCTCAAACTGAAATAACCGATCCTGATGATATTGATGCCTTGCTTGAGTCAATGAATATAGAGGAAGCTGAACCTGCAGCAAAAGCAGAACCAATAGCAGAGGAAGATGCTCAGACTGAAATAACCGATCCTGATGATATTGATGCTTTGCTCGAATCAATGAATATAGAGAAAGCTGAACCTGCAGCAGAAGCCGACCCATTAGAAGAGGAAGACGCTCAAACTGAAATAACCGATCCTAATGACATTGATGCCTTGCTCGAATCAATGAACATAGAGGAAGCCGAACCTGCAGTTAAAGCCGATCCGTTCGAAGACGAATACGCTCAAACCGAACTAACCGATCCCGATGATATTGATGCTTTATTAGAATCAATGAACATTGATGTACCTGATCAGAGTTCGGCTACGGTTAAAGAAGATACACCGGAATACATTGCTCAAAAAAATCTTGAAATATCTGATAATTCCGCTGATGTTAATCAAACGAATGTTAGTGAAAACAAAGAAAAAATTGAAAGTTTAACCGAAGAATATGTCGCCCCTTTATTATCAGCCGATTTTAGTGATATTTTAGCTAAAACAGCAGCAGATGAGCTAATTGGGCCTGAATCGACTCAAGAAAGTACAGATTTGGTGGCAGAAGAAGACTTTGATATTGATGCACTCATTGCTGATGCTGGACAATCAACTGAGTATGTAATTGAAAAAGAACCAAGCGTATTAGAGGAAGAGTCATATGATATAGGTGATGACTTAATTTCGGAGACTTTTGATGAAAATACTCTAGCAGAATTATTGAATGATGAATCTGAACTTGCAGTTGAGTTATCGCCTGATTTTTCAGATCAAAATGTGCTTGCTGATCTCCTCAATGATAATGAAGCAGGTACCGATAACCAAGTTTCAGAAGCGAATGAAATAAATGATATTCAAGAATTAGATAATTTAGATTTTGATGAACTGTTAGCAAATATTGAAGAAGAGTCTAGTATTGCTAATCAACCTGCCGATTTTAACCAAAACCTGAATGTAGGTGATGAAATAACGCTTGAAGATTTTGATAACTTCAAATCTAATGCTAACGCTGCTGATAGTGGACACAGTGTTAATGATGAGGAAGATGAAAGCTTTGTTTCTGTCGACTCTTTACTGTTGGCGAGTCAAGATGAAATAAATACCGATGAGCCTTATGAAAAAGTGAACATTGATGTTGGTTTAAATGAATTTCCAGAATTTACCGGAGATGTTAATCAAATAGACGTTGATGTTGATGAAAATGGTGTTGCCGCTAAGCTTGATTTAGCCAAAGTTTATCTTGAGATTGGCGATCAAGACAATGCCGTCGTCATTTTAAAAGAAGTAATCAAGCTAGGGGATCCTCAGCAGCAAGCTGAAGCCCAAGATTTGTTGAATAATTTTTAATAACCTGTATAGCCTACATATACTCGTGATACTTCAAAATGCTGAAACCTACATTTCGAGGTAACACGAGTATAAACAGGGTTAGCATAATGCTGTAAAATAATAGATAATGCGCCACTTTGTTTTTCTAAACCAGAAATTGGCGTTTTAAGAGGTTTGCATGCGTTATGCGTTGGGCATCGAATACGATGGTAAAAATTACTGTGGTTGGCAACGACAAAAAAACGTTGTAAGTGTTCAACAAAAACTTGAACAAGCTTTGTCAAAAATTGCTGATGAGTCTATCGAAGTGGTTTGTGCTGGCCGTACTGATACTGGTGTAAATGCCACCAATCAAGTTATTCATTTTGAGACGAGTAAAACACGTAAAGAAGTCGCTTGGACCTTGGGTGTTAATACCCATTTACCGAGTGATATTGCCGTTACTTGGGTTAAAGCGGTTGATGATGATTTTCACGCCCGTTTCAGTGCCACCGCTCGGCGCTATCGTTATATCATTTATAATAATAAATTGCGCCCTGCTATTTTAAGTTATGGTATTAGCCATTGCCATTACCCCTTAGATGAAAAATTAATGCACCAAGGTGCTCAACACCTTGTGGGTAAACATAACTTCACCTCGTTTCGCACGGTACATTGTCAATCACATTCGCCAGTTCGCACCATTCACCATTGTGAAATTACCCGCCAAGGTGAATATATTATTGTCGATATAAAAGCCAATGCTTTTTTGCATCATATGGTGCGAAATATTGTTGGTAGTTTAATGCGTGTTGGACAAGCCCAGGCAAGTACTTTGTGGATTAAAGAGGTACTTGAACTTAAAAACCGCTGTTTAGCTGGCGTAACAGCACCCCCAGAAGGTTTATACTTTGTTGAAGTTGATTACCCAGAGCAGTTTGAACTACCAAAAAGGCCATTTGGACCACTTTTTTTGAATTAATGAAGAGGTATCAACAAAACAGACCAGTTTTTTATATAAAACATAGGTTAAAGTGTGTTCTAATTCACGGTTGTATTAGCATTCTTTTTGAAATCTAACTTTTGTCAGTTTTTTTGACAAAAAGTTGATTTATATTCGTTGCAATAGGCAAAAATAAAATTATGAGCTGGATTGAAAAAATTCTCCCGAAAGCAAAATCTACACAAAAACGCAATATTCCCGAAGGTGTATGGAGTAAGTGCTCTTCATGTAATGCCGTACTGTATAAAGTAGAGTTAGACAGACAAATTTCTGTTTGTCCTAAATGTGATCACCACATGCGTATTAGTGCGCGTAAACGTATTGATAGTTTCCTTGATCAAGATAATCGCCAAGAACTAGGTGAAGAGTTTGAAGCACAAGATATTTTAAAATTTAAAGATAGTAAGCGTTATAAAGACCGACTAAGTGCCGCCCGCAAAAATACCGGTGAAAAAGATGCTTTAATCGTTATGAAAGGTGAACTGCACGGTATGCCTATTGTTGTTGCTGCATTTGAGTTTGCCTTCTTAGGTGGTTCAATGGCATCGGTTGTTGGTGCTCGTTTTGTTAAAGGTGTGGAATACTGTTTAGAGCACAACTTACCTTTTGTTTGTTTTTCTGCCAGTGGTGGTGCCCGTATGCAAGAAGCCTTATTTTCATTGATGCAAATGGCAAAAACCAGTGCAGCATTAGCGAAAATGAGTGAAAAAGGTCTACCTTATGTGTCTGTGCTAACCGACCCAACCATGGGCGGTGTTTCCGCAAGTTTAGCAATGTTAGGCGACATTAATGTTGCTGAGCCAAAGGCATTAATTGGTTTTGCCGGACCTCGTGTTATTGAACAAACAGTCCGTGAAAAATTACCGGAAGGTTTTCAGCGCAGTGAGTTCTTATTAGAAAAAGGCGCTATAGATATGATTGTTGATCGCCGTAACATGCGAGAAACCTTAGCGCGTATGTTAGCTAAATTTATGAGGCAAGATAGCCCGTTATAACTTAATATTAAGCTTATTATGTCAAAGCAGCACAAAAGCCACTCTACAGATTTTAATAGTCTGAACGAGTGGCTTTGTTATTTAGAAACCATTCACAGTAGTGAAATAGACCTAGGCTTATCTCGCATCAGCCAAGTGGCTAAACGTTTGCACATTGATTTAAGTTTTGCTTGTGTTATTACAGTTGCGGGCACTAATGGCAAAGGTAGCACTTGTGCTTTTTTAGAAAACGCTTTGCTTGGTGAAACAGTTAGCGGGCAAACATCTTCTGCTCAGATGCAAAAGGTTGCGGTCTATTCATCGCCGCATATTGAACATTTTAATGAGCGTTTACGCATTAATAAAAGTGACATTGACTCACCAGCACTGATTAGTGCTTTTAAAAAAATCGAGCTAGCAAGGAAGGAAATCTCGCTGAGTTATTATGAGTATACTACCCTAGCGGCTTTTTTGGTGCTAATGGCTATTAAGCCAGAGGTAATTATTTTAGAAGTGGGTTTAGGTGGTCGTTTGGATGCCACCAATATTATTGATGCAGACGTTGCCGTGGTCACCGCAGTAGACCTTGATCATCAAGCCTTTCTTGGTAATGACAGAGAAACTATAGGATTTGAAAAGGCGGGCATTATGCGCGCTAATCAACACATTATTATTGGTGACCCTAATGCGCCACAATCGGTGTTAAGTTATGCTAAGAAAGTAAATGAAGTTATTGTCGGCTCGACTCAAAATCAAGCAAACTTAGAACAAGTCGCATTCGAGCAAAGAACACTTAAAATAAAAGTACGGAATAAAGACTTTACCACTCGAACGAAAAATGTAGCTGATAATCAAGGTAAAACAACTTGGCAGTGGCAATGTACAAAGGTGAGTGACGATGGTGGTCAAACTGAATTTTTTTTGAATGATTTACAAAGCACACATATTCCTCAAGATAATGTTGCTACAGCATTAATGGTACTAAATCAACTTGGTGTAATACTGACGAGTGAAAAAGTTAATACCCTTATTGAACAAACCAGAGTTGCGGGTAGAACTGAGTTGTTTAAACGTCATGAGCTACAAAAGGATAGTATCGAGCTTCATTGTGATGTCATGCTTGATGTTGGTCATAACCCTCATGCAGGGCGGTATTTAGCTCAAAAATTAGTTCAGCTTAAAAGTCAGCATAAATATCGCCGCATCATTGCGGTAGTCGCTATGCTAGCGGATAAAGATATTAGCAATACTTTATCAGCCCTTAGTGAAACCGTTGATGATTGGTATGTTGGCACGTTAGCTGTACCAAGAGCCGCAACATTAGAGCAAATGAGCGCTATAGTTACTTCTTTTACAAATGCTATCAATTGCTTTGACAATATTACTCAGGCCTTTAAAATAGCTAATCAAAAAGCAGAGTTGACTGATTTGATTCTTGTTTTTGGTTCTTTTTATACCGTTGCCGAAATTAGGAAATTATTAATTTAGTTTAATAAAGCTGCTACGCATCTTTATAAGTGTCACTACGTGACGTTTTTCGGGTTTAATTCCCCGCCGCTTGCAGCGTTATATTGGTACTTTATAAGCGAAGCTATACGTAATAAAATACCCCGCTTCACGCAGTGAAGGCGAGCCTAGGCGAGAAGGCTTGCCTCGGGGAAGTTTATTTGCACCTTAAGTTACTTGGAGTATTACTTGTCTACACCGTTTCAAAACCGCCTTGTGGGTACTATTATTGTTGCCGCAGCCGTCATCATTTTTTTACCTGATGTACTTGATGGCAAGAAAAAGTCTAATCAAACTGAATTTGATGCTATCCCTAATGCGCCAATATTTACCGGAAAAATGACTAAAAAGCCCTTTCCAGAAAAAAAATTGGTATTAAAAGAGAAAACTACTGCTGTTAACGAACATCCCCAAGATGAGCAGTTATTCGCTAGCAATCACGCTAGCGCAGAAAAACTTATGGACAAAGCTACCAATAAAACCGGTAATATTAATGGTCAAAAGACAAAAGTTACCCCTGCAACTAAAGCAAAAAAAATACCGTCAAAGAGTGGTTCAAACGCTAAACAAAGCTCAGCTATCAAAAAACCAGTATTGGGCCATCAACCAGTTAAAGCCATGAATAAAGAGGCTTGGGTTATTCAGTTAGGTAGCTTTAAACATAAAAGTAATGTGGCTGAATTAGTCGCAAAATTAAAAAACAAGGGTTATACCGTATTCACTAAACCAATTAAAACCAAACAAGGCACGTTAACAAAAGTTTTTATAGGCCCTGAATTAATCAAAACGTCCTTGATCAAAAAACTACCAGCGTTGAAAAAATTAACGAATGTACAGGGTAAAATTGCCCGTTTTTACCCGACAAAATAAATGAAAAATTTAGGCATTTGCATTTTTATTCTGGTAGAATGCGCGCCATTATACTCATGATATTTCAACATGTCTGTTTCAGGACTATTGAGCAATTCATGTTCAAAGAGAAACTTAAATTATGGTTTGGATAGATTATGCCATTTTGGCAGTAATAGGGTTATCGACACTAATTAGTTTGGTACGAGGTTTCGTTAAAGAAGCAGTATCATTAATTATTTGGATCAGTGCTTTTGTTATTGCCAGTACTTTTTACGCCAATCTAGCTAATCTTCTAACCAATATCTCCGATCAATTCTTACGCAATGCCGCCGCAAGCGCGATTTTATTTATAGCCACCTTAGTACTAGGCGCTTTAGTTAACTACCTTATTGGGCAGTTAGTAAGTAAAACAGGGCTATCGGGTACAGATCGTGTTTTAGGCTTAGTATTTGGTGCTTTACGTGGCGTATTAATAATCAGTGCGGTGCTATTCTTTATGGATGCTTTTACTGGTGCAGCGCTAAGCGATTGGTGGAAAAGCTCACAATTAATACCTGAGTTCAGATTAGTAGTTGAATGGTTTTTTGAATATCTCAAGCAATCATCAAGTTTTTTAACTTAGTGTTCATTATCAAATTTTTTACTTAAGTTCCAAACGGAGAAAAATTCATGTGTGGTATTGTTGGTATTGTTGGTAAAACGCCGGTTAATCAATTTTTGTATGACGGATTAACCGTGTTACAGCATCGCGGACAAGATGCAGCGGGTATTGTTACTATTCATGACAATATGTTTCGCTTAAGAAAGGGCAATGGTTTAGTTAAAGATGTCTTTCATACTCGTCATATGATGCGTTTACAAGGCAATATAGGTATTGGCCATGTGCGTTATCCTACTGCGGGTACTTCTAGTTCGTCTGAAGCACAACCTTTTTATGCTAACTCACCCTACGGAATATCTTTAGCCCATAATGGTAATTTGACCAATGCCGAAGAGTTGAAAGTTTGGCTAAATACTGAAGCGCGTCGTCATGTTAATACCACCTCTGATTCTGAGCTACTTTTAAATATTTTAGGTCATGAATTACAGCAAAATACTAATGTATCGTTAACACCCGATGATGTTTTTACCGCTATTGCTAATGTGCACAAACGTGTGCGTGGAGCTTACGCTACTGTCGCTTTAATCGTTGGCTACGGCATGGTTGCTTTTCGTGACCCCAATGGTATTCGACCGTTAGTTTTTGGTAAGCGTGAAACACAAAATGGTATCGAATATATGGTTGCTTCTGAGTCGGTAGCGCTTGATGCCTGTTCATTTAATTTTGTCCGTGATATCGCTCCAGGTGAGGCGATATTTTTCTCTGGAAATGGCCAAATACATAGTCAACAATGCTCAGAAAACCCTATTTATAGCCCTTGTATATTTGAATTTGTCTATTTTGCTAGACCAGATTCAACCATAGATAAAATGTCTGTTTATGCCTCTCGTGTTGAGATGGGCACTAAACTTGGCGAGAAAATTGCCAAAGAATGGGACGATATTGACATTGATGTTGTTATACCAATTCCCGAGACTTCATGTGAGATAGCGTTGCAAATTGCACAGCAATTAGATTTACCTTACCGTCAAGGTTTTGTCAAAAATCGTTATATTGGCCGTACCTTTATTATGCCGGGTCAAGAACAGCGTAAAAAATCTGTTCGTCAAAAGCTCAATGCTATCAGTGCAGAATTTAAAGGTAAAAATGTTTTATTGGTCGATGATTCCATAGTGCGCGGTACTACCTCAGAGCAAATTATTGAAATGGCGCGTGCTTCGGGTGCTAAAAAAGTTTACTTTGCTTCTGCCGCACCTGAAGTGCGTTTTCCTAATGTTTATGGTATTGATATGCCAAGTGCTAATGAATTGATAGCTCATGGTCGTGATGTTGATGATATTTGTGATTTAATTGGTGCTGACAAACTAATCTTTCAATCGATAGACGATTTAGTTGCCGCAGTTAAAATGGGCAATCCTGATATTAAATATTTTGATACCTCGGTATTTGATGGAAAATACGTTACCAATGATATAGATAGCGCTTATTTAGAAAGGTTAGATGCATTAAGAAATAATGGTAGTAAGGAAGCGTCTGACAAAAATGCCGATTCAATAATTGATATGCACAATGAAGGCGCGGAATAGCAGCCTAAGTAAAAGGCTTTAAGTTGAAGATAAAAAAATGACGCTATTTCTTTTGAAATAGCGTCATTTTTACTTATAGCTTATATCTTACCGCTTTATTTAGGATACATACTCAGGTCCAAAACCCGAAGTCCACATAATCGCACTGATTGCCATAATACTTACGAGCAACACTAAACCACAAGTGACAACTGAACTTGAATAAATAAAGCCTTTTTCTTCTGGAATATTCATCATTATAGGCACGCCAGAATACAATAAGTACACGGAATAACAAACCGCCGCAAGTCCTGCTAAGGTAACAAACCAAAGTACTGGATACAATGCCACCACACCCACCATTAACATAGGTGTTGCGGTATAAGCCGCAAGTTCTAGTGACTGAATAAAGCTTGGTTTAGAGTCAAAGGTTTTTGCCATCCACTGAATTAAATATGCCAATGCGAAAACCCCACTAACTAAAGCAAAATACATAGCAATAGCCATGAATTGTGCACTACTTTGGCTTATTTTTATCGGCTCTCCAACACCTATTGTCCAACCTATGTGCGCTGCGGCATAATAGCCACAAATAGCTGGAATTAATGCTACGACTAAAACATGCATCAAACTATATATCAAACTTTCGTGTCGTTTTTCAATAGTTTGCCATTCGTCTTTTGGGTGAGCGTATAATCCCCAAATATGATTTAATATCATAAAAACTTCCTCTTACAGTCCCCAAACAAACATTTAGCAGATTTTTAAATATGATTGTTTTTTTGCTAAATAAACGTTCGACATTAATAACCTTATGTCGATACCCTATTTATGAGAGATGGCCGAGCATTCGTCAAGACATGATTGATAAACAGGTGGGAAAACATGAAAATAAATTGTTTTTATATTCAAAATAAATAAAAATGATTCTTCTTATCCTTTTTTGCTATAAAAAGACAAATTATTATTGTTAAACATGGCGAGGCGATTTTTAGTGATTTAACAAACTAAGCAACTTTCACTCTCACTACTCTCATTATTTCAATGTCAAAACCGGCAATGGTTTCATTGTCGGTATAATAAGTAATATTAATTCGCGCACCTTGCAAATTTTTATATAATTTCTTTCGTTTATATTTAAAAGGTACATCAACATTATCAAGCATAAGGGTGTTTAAAAACCAATCATTTGACTCTCGTTGTATATGAGAAACAACTTTAATATTTTCAGTGTGAATCAATTTTTGGTGCTGCTCAATCAATTGTTTACTAGGATTTTTTTTTGGTGAAGTTGCCATAGTTTAACCGATTTCAGTAAAAGTTAAGTGATCGTTAAATTATTAGTTGGATTACCACTATGAAATTTAAAATCATCATCGGGTGTGCTGATTAGTTCAGCTTCAATTTTGCCAAAATATTCAAGACGTTCTTTTATATCTCTATCATCGCCTGCTACTTGTGCAGCCAACGCTAAATAATCTTGATAATGGCGAGCCTCTGAACGAAGTAATGAGACATAAAACTTGTTTAAATCATTATCTAATAATGGAGCTAGTTTAGCAAAACGTTCACATGAGCGAGCTTCTATATACGCCCCAATGATTAATTTATCAATTAACGCCTCAGGTTCATACGTACGAACGTGCGTTAGCAGCCCTTTAGCATAACGACCTGCGGTTATATTTTGATACTCAATTCCTCGTTGGGTCATAATTTCTAGCACTTGATAAAAATGGTGCAACTCCTCCTTAATTAACAAGATCATTTTATCAACTAAGTCTTGAGTAAATGATAATGGTATTTTATTAGGTGTGGCTTTGAGCAAGATAGATTTTGATAACTTAGGTGTTTGACCAAGGCTAGCAAGATCACCCTGTTTTTTATAAATAAAGTCTTCGTATGGCTTGAACCAAGCTAGTAACTCTTTACTACTACTTTTATCTATTGCATATTTTCGAATTAAAAATAGTGCACTTTGCCCTGCTTTTAACTCACAAATGAGATGATCAATTAAGATAATAGGCAAGTTCTCAGGCTTCTTAGCCTCTTCAATCCACGCTTGAGGTGTTTCACACTTTAAAAAAGATAAGATTGGCGCTAATAATTGCGTAGTCGACATTTGGAGATGTTCTTCGCGATAAATAATAAGTAATGATTGATTTTATCATACCCTTATTAAGAATTACCCCGCTATTTTCAGAGAGAGTTAAATACTAATTAATATGCTCAAATAAATAACAATGAAAAAAGGCGGATAAATCCGCCCTTATTTTATGAAGAACACGCAATATTTAGGCTTGCTTGGTATTCGTCATTAGGTACTAGCTATTCTTATGATAACTAGGGAGTCTGAATTAACTTGGCTAGATCAATTTGTTAAAAGTGATAAGTCGTTAAATAGTTAATTAGTGTCTATAGTTAGAGGAGTTTTTCGAAAAATCATAGGAATCCTCTGATGAATCAATGGTTAAAAAACGTCAAAATACGTCATGCATTAATCGCTATCATTACGGTGTCACTATTAACGTTGTCACTTGCAGGAATACTGCTGTCAAATAATGCTTTTACTAATGTTTCAGAAAATAGCATTGAATCAGAACTTTTACCTAATCAGCTTGCAAAAGTTGCCGCTAGAATTAATCTCCAACTGAGTACACCTTTAGTGCTTTCTAAAGCGATAACTCAAAATAAATTTTTAATTGACTGGGCATTAGCGGGAGAGCCAGATAACAAGCAGCAAGAAGTGATTGATTTTTTAGCCTTAATGAAAACAAAAAATAATGCTCTTACTGTTTTTTGGGTATCAAATGTTTCACAAAATTATTTAAATCAAGATGGCGTTCTGAAAAAAATCAACCCTGATAAAGATAAATGGTTTGACGGTTTCTTAAATAGTGATAAACCTTTTGAAATAGCCTTTGACTTTGAAGAAGGTACTTCTCAATTAACAGCGTTTGTGAATTATAGGGTTGCTGCCCAAGGAAAAAATCTTGCTATAGCCGGTTTAGGCTATAGCGTAAGTGAAATTAGTGCAGATATATTATCAAATAAAATCGGTGAAACAGGATATGTCTTTGTCACAGACAATGATGGCAATGTTATTATTCACCCTTATTTAAGTTCAGTGAAAAAGCATAAGCTAAGAAGTTTTGATGGTTTTGCTAAAGTATCCAGTAAATTATTACAAAAAAGCGCAGATTATGTTTTTGATAAGGTGAATTATAAAAGTGTAGATTATTACGTTGCCAGTGTTGGTGTACCTGAGCTGAATTGGAAAATTATCGCTATGTTACCTGTAGATGAGCCGATGTCTGCTGTTCGAGCCGCTTTAAGTCAAACCGCTTTATTAAACATTATATTAGCGATAGGCTTTGTGCTGCTAATGGTGTCAGTTGCGAATAGAATCACTAAGCCCATTGTTGATATTGGCGACAGACTACTTGAAATGGCTAAAAGTGGTGGTGATTTAACCCAACAATTAGACGCAAATCGCGGTGATGAATTAGGTCGATTAGCGCAAGGTTTTAATGCGATTATTGAAAAAGTGCACAATATTATGCTTGATATTAAAACTACAGAGCAGGTGATGGAGTCATCATTCGCTAAACTAGCCGCTATTGCTGATGATGTTGATGGCTGTGCAAAATCTCAGCAGGCTGAGTCTGACTCGGTTGCTGCGGCAACGACGCAAATGAATCAAAGTATTCAAGAGGTGAGTAATTTAGCAGGCAGTACCGCCGATAAAGCGGAGTTAACTCAATCGCAAGTAGAAGATATAAACAAGCAAGTGGGCGATACTAATCAAGTGATGCAACAGTTAGATATTAGTAATATTTCCACCCAAGAGAAAATACAAGCATTGGCTGATCAAACTCAAACGATAAGCTCTGTTATAGATACAATCAGTAGTATTTCGGAGCAAACTAACTTACTAGCATTAAATGCAGCTATTGAGGCAGCAAGGGCTGGTGAGCAAGGGCGTGGCTTTGCTGTTGTTGCCGATGAAGTAAGATCGTTAGCCGCAAGAACTAAAGATTCTACACGTGAAATTAATGACGTCATTGAAAAACTACAACAACAAGCTCAAGAAACGGTTTTAGCGATGGCTCAAAATAGTGAGCTGGCAAAAGAGGGTCTTGAAAAAACCAATACCGCTAGCGAGGCATTAAAAGGGGTGGTAACTGAAATTAATGAAATTACTAATATGAACACCTCAGTTGCTACCGCCACTAATCAGCAATCAAGTGTTATTGGTGAGTTAAATGTTAATATAACGCGTATTGCTGATATGTCTGCTCAAGTAGCTGATCTTTCAGAAAATACCAAAGAGGAATTACAAGATTTAGAGGTGCAAAAAGTACGTTTAGCCGCGCTAGTTGCCCAATTTAAAACTAAGGCATAATACCTCGTTAACCGTTAACCGTTAACCGTTAATCAATTTAGCGGTTTATTTAATAATTCCATACCAGTCGAGGTGACTTTAAGCCATGCACCCTGTGGCATTTCTATTTCGTATCAACAGCATACGGTTAGGCATTTGGAGTACTTTACTAAAATAATAAGCTAATGTAATGATTTTAAATGAAATAGTAGAACAGTACAATGCAACTTTACCACTAGAACGGGCTATTACACCACCTAGTGCTTGGTACACCAGCTCAGATATTGCCAAGTTAGAACAAGACTCTGTGTTTAGTGACAATTGGTTAGTGGCAACACGAAAAGAGCTATTGCAAGAGTCAGGTCAATATGTGGCTACAACGGTTGCAGGTCAACCTATCGTTATTGTACGTGGCGACACCATTAAGGGCTTCTATAATGTTTGTCAACATCATGCTGCGCAGGTTATGGAAACTGGGCAAGGGTGTACTCGCGCTTTAAATTGCCCTTATCATGGCTGGACGTACAAGCTTGATGGTTCATTGGCTGCTACGCCACAATTTGAAGCTGCGGAGGGTTTTGATAAAACTAATCATGGCTTAAAGGAAGTTAGGGTTGAAGTTTGGCAACAATGGGTATTTGTTTGTTTGAATAATGATGCTCCGCCTTTAAGCGAGTATTTAGGGACGTTATATAGCCAACTTGATCCATTAAACTTAGATAAAATGCGTTTTCATCAGCGTATTAGTTATGACTTAAATTGTAATTGGAAAGTGTACGTTGACAATTTTTTAGACGGTGGTTATCACGTTCCTATTTTACACAAAGGGTTGAATAGTGCGTTAGACGGCAAATACTACAAAATAGAAGTTACTGACAAATATTGTTTACAGTCTTGTCCTACCAAGCAGCGCGACAACGATTTTTCACAGGTAAGAACGGGCACAGCACGATATTATTGGCAGTATCCTAATTTAATGATTAACTGTTACGACGCTATTATGGGGATCATTATTGTTGAGCCAGTTGCCGTTGATAAATGCAAAATTATCTTTGAATATTACTTTGACGATAATCATCCGTTAATCGACGAAGACTTTAAAAATAATAGTGTTGCTGTTGCCGATAAAATTCAAGATGAGGATGTGGCAATTTGTCTTTCAGTACAGCAAGGTCTTGCATCAAAGGGATATGAAACAGGTCGGCTTGTACCAAGCAAAGAAGCCGGTGAACATTTGTTCCATAAATTATTATATAAAGATCTGAAAAACCATTTATAACTCGTTTCTATTTAATGCAGACTGGTTAGCTTGGTATTTTGTGAAGAAAAAAACCGGAATGCCGGCTATCAACAATATAAATCCCATGACTATTGTCTCAGTGCCTAGATTCGCAATTATCCAGATTGAAAATAGCGTTGCTATTGTGGTAATAACGGCACTGAAAGGTGTTAACCCTAGTGGATTTCGATTTTTTAATGACATGGTAAAATGAGCCAAGGTACACAGTAAGTAGGGAATAACTGTTGCAAAGGTGGACAATAAAATGACTAACGTAAATTGATCGACTAAGCTTTCATTAAAATTCATTAGCACGAGCCCCGACACCAATAATGTTGAAATTATAATGCCTTTAGCCGGCACCTTTCGTTTAGATTTCTCACCAAATACTTTTGGAAATAGGCCATCCCTTGATGCAGCCATCGGCACTTGTCCAAGGCACAAAGTCCAACAATTAAGCGCTCCTAAGCATGATACTACCGCGCACACGCCAATAAAATAATAGCCCCAATCACCCCATAAAATAGCTGCAGCATCGGCAAATGGAGCATTTGATTTAGATAAAACTGCTGGCTCAATTAACCCCATAACTGAAATTGACCCTAGAATATAAACAAACGCGCAAATTCCGGTACCGAGCAAAGCGGCTTTAGGTACATTTTTTTCTGGGTCGATTACATCACCAGCAACATTATTGGCAGTTTCTAACCCTAAAAATGACCACATTGTCAGTGCAGACGCAGCTGAAACTGCAGAGTAAGAGCTCATCTCAGTCAAATTAAACGGTACAAAATGGTCGGTGTTTAAGTAAAAACAACCAACCAACGCAACTAAAAATAAAGGGATAAATTTTAATATGGTGGTAACAAGCTGGAGTTTCCCTACTTCTTTTAAGCCACGTAAGTTAACCCAAACTAAAGACCATAAAAATAATAAGGTTGTCAGCGCAGCTATGTCGCTTTGTTGCTTTAATATTGGAATAAATACCGATAGGTAACTGACCAATGCAATAGAAATAGCGGCATTGGCTGCTATCATGCAAATCCAGTAACCCCAGCAAACAGAAAACCCCATAAAATCACCAAATGCTGCTCGGGTATAAATATAAGAGCCGCCAGAGCCTCTTACGTATTTCGACAAACTGGCAAATACATAAGCTAAGGTAAGGGAGCCCACAGAGGTAAATATCCAGCCGACGATACTAATGCCACCAAAGGAAGCAAGTGCTGATGGCAGTAAAAAAATGCCACTACCAATCATACCGCCAACCACCATAGACGTAGCTGTCCATAATCCAAAACCCGATTTTTTTACTGACATTTAACCTGTCCGTTTATAGTTTTTATACCCTTAAGATAGTATTTTTGTTTCAAAAACACTAATAGTCTTGTTATAGATCTAATTTATGAGCAGTTACTAATTCGCAGTGCAAAATGATGGTTGGCTTTACGTATAGCTATTAAGCCCGTAACCGTTAATTAATTTAGCGGTTTATTTAAGAGTTCTATGCTGGTTGGGGTTACTTTCAGCCATGCGCCTTGGTCATACCAATCACCTAACACAATGCGTTTAGCTGTTTTGCCATTTGTCATTAATTCATGTATTGCTGGTCGGTGAGTATGACCGTGTATCATTAGTTGGCATTGATGTTTTTCAAGAGATTTCACCACTTCGTTTGGTGTTACGTCCATGATGTCTTGAGATTTAATTGCTGTAGCAGCAGCACTTCGTTGGCGATAATTGGCGGCAATTTTTTTACGAACAAAAAGCGGTAGGCTTTTGATTAACGCTTGCCACCACCATGAACGTGATTTTTGTCGAAATTTTTGATAAGCAATATCACGAGTACACAAGGTATCGCCATGCATAATGACCACATTTTGTCCGTATAAATCAATTAAATCTACTTCAGGCAATAAAGTCATTGTTGATTTTATTGCGAATTCCTTACCGAGTAAAAAGTCTCTATTGCCATGAATGAAATAGATTTTAGTTCCAAAGCTCGCTAGTGTTGTCAGTGCTTTGGCAATTGTCGCTAGATAGGAACTGTCATCGTCATCGCCAATCCAAGCCTCAAATAAATCACCGAGGATATAAAGCGTTTGTGCTTGTATTGCGTCAGTTTTTAAAAAACGCAAAAAACAGGCGGTAATGTCAGGCCTGTTTTGCGCTAAATGTAAATCAGCAATAAAATAAGTGACTTGCGGTTGCTGGTCACTTAAAAACTGAGGGCTTGCAGGCAGAGTGTCTGAAGGTAAACTACTCAACGATGGCGGACTCGATTAAAATATCGTCTTTAGGCACATCACCATGACCGTGCATATTACCGGTGTCAACTAAAGCCATTTTGTCGATTACGTCCATGCCTTCAACTACTTCGCCAAATACACAATATCCCCAACCTTGAACAGATTCACTTTTGAAGTCTAAAAAATCATTGTCAGACAAGTTAATGAAAAATTGTGCTGAGGCAGAATGCGGCTCTTGAGTACGTGCCATTGCTAAAGTGCCACGTTTGTTACCTAAACCATTATTGGCTTCATTTTCAATGCTAGCACGGCTTTCTTTTTCTTCTAAACCTGGAACAAAACCGCCACCCTGAGCCATAAAGCCTTTGATCACACGATGAAAAATAGTACCGTCGTAATGGCCTTCTTCAACATATTGTTGAAAGTTTTTTGCGCTAATAGGAGCTTTATCAAAGTTAAGTTCAATTTTGATATCACCAAGGGTTGTTTTTAAAATAATCATAGCAAGTCTCTCTAAATATAGAGCCATTAAGCTCAAGCAAATAAATTTTGCTAAATTGTACATTAACTCATTAGAAAGTGCATTAGTCATGATGATTCTGTTCATTTGTTCAGGTACAATTGCTGCTCATTTTATAGTTTGACTGGAGTCGTTAACCCTCATGTTGCAGATATACAATACTTTAACCCGTAAAAAGGAAGTTTTTACCCCAATTCACCCCGGTAAAGTAGGATTGTATGTTTGTGGTTGCACGGTTTACGACTTATGCCATATTGGTCACGCACGTACCTATATTAGTTTTGATAATATTGCCCGTTATCTGCGTTTTTCTGGCTTCGAAGTTAACTATGTCCGCAACATCACCGATGTTGAAGATAAAATCATCAATCGAGCAGCTAAAAATAATGAAACTCCGGATGAGCTAACTGAGCGCACCATCGCTTATATGCATGAAGATTTTGATGCCTTAAATATGGCACAACCAGATCTTGAGCCGCGGGTGACAACGCATATGAATGAAATTATCGCCATGATTGAAGTTTTAGTGGCGAAAAACCATGCCTATATTTCAGAAAAAAGTGTTGGTGGCGATGCGAATGTTACTGGCAAAGGGGACGTTTTATTTGATGTTTCCAGCTATCCTGATTATGGACAATTAAGTGGTCAGGATTTAGAGCAATTGCAAGCAGGCTCAAGAGTTGATATTGACCAGTCTAAAAATAATCCGTTAGATTTTGTTTTATGGAAATCAGCCAAACCCGGTGAGCCAAGTTGGTCATCACCGTGGGGCGAAGGCCGCCCAGGTTGGCATATTGAGTGTTCTGCAATGAGCGCCAAAGAACTAGGCCATCACTTTGATATTCATGGTGGCGGCTCAGATTTACAATTTCCGCACCATGAAAATGAAATAGCCCAAAGTTGTTGTGCCCTTGATAGCCCGTATGTTAATTACTGGATACATACGGGTATGGTGCAAGTAGATCAAGAGAAAATGTCTAAATCATTAGATAACTTTTTTACTATTCGTGATGTACTCACGCAATATGATGCTGAAACAGTACGTTTTTTCTTGACTACAGGCCATTACCGTAGTCAATTAAACTATTCAACCGATAACTTAACTCAAGCTAGAGCATCGCTAGAGCGTATTTATACCGCGTTAAGAAATATAAAAATTAGTGATGACTTTGTGCTAGATAAGTCCTCTGCTTTTGTTCAGCAATTTTGCCAAGCTATGGATGATGACTTTAATACGCCGCAGGCTATTGCGGTATTGTTTGAAATTGCCAAAGAGATCAATGTAGCAAAAGATCAAAATACCGGTAAACAAGTAAACGAACTAGTTGAAGATCTTGCCGCGACTTTAAAAACATTAGGCGGTGTGATTGGTTTATTGCAACTCGAACCAGAAAGTTTTTTGCAAGGGCAAAATGATGATAATGAAGTTGCCGTAATTGAAGCCTTGATCGTACAACGTAATCAAGCACGGGTTGATAAAAACTGGGCTTTGGCTGATGAAGCTCGAGATAAGCTCAATGCGTTGAATATTGTGCTGGAAGACAGTGCAGGAAAAACAACTTGGCGAAAAGCTTAATAAGCAGAAGTAGGTGGGATTTTAATTTGAGGGATCCCCACAAATATACATTGCGATATAGGCTTGACTTATTGAAAAGTATAGTTTTTTTATGGGTGGTATTATTTGCAACAACAATGAATACATTAATTCTACCGTGTTTTGTGAGCATTTGTCGCGGTGGCGACAACACCCAAAAGGGGCTAAACGACGAGCCCCCTTTGGATTCCCCCGTCGCTGCCACAAAACTCAATCTTGCATTCAATCAAGTGCTCTCGAGCTAACAGCGCTGAACGGGCATCCATGCCCTACATCGCTTTATTCATCATCCCTGATGAACATAGCTGAGCACTTTCATTCATTCCAGCGTTTTGTCAGGCAGACCTAGTGCTTGTGGCGCGACTATTTTATTTAACTACTTTTTAGATTGTTGACGATAAAGAGCTCACAGCGAAGTGTTCACGCTTATCGTGCCAAGCACGCTAGCTCCCATCTCAGCAACGAAAATTAAATTTAGAAAGCACAAAGTCTATCGGAGCCATGACGTTACAGGGA
>JAESPR010000005.1 GCA_016765685.1 Colwellia sp.
GACGCGGCTGTTGAGCTTACCGCTAAAGGTGTCGAAAAGGCCAGAGGCATAAATCAAGAAGCGGCATTTAAATCCATTAAAGAATTACTGAAAAAAGGAAGTGAATAATGTCACGTTTTATACCACCGTTTGCCGATGTAGGTAAGGGCATTACGCCAAGCTCAGGGGCTAAGTACTTTTTCTTCGAGTCGAATACTAGCACCCCTAAAAATACCTATACAGACGAAGCTCTAACAACTCCTAACACTAATCCGGTTATATCAGATAGCAATGGACTGTTTCCTGACATCTGGCTTGAGGATGGTCAATATAAGGTTAGGCTAACTGATAAGAATGATATACAGAAGAACCCAGATGCCGATCCTATTTCAAATTTATCAAGTTCAATCTCAACAGGGCCAGAACTTGACGAGATCCCGATAAACTCTAACCTTCGAGTCGATACGATTGCACTTCTTGGGCAGGAAGAGCCAACCGTTAATCTTCAAAGCATTCTATTAAATGGACATACCAATGCAGGAATAGGCGGCGGAGAGTTCTTTTTTGATGCTAGCGACACGACAAGCGCAGACAACAACGGGACGATTATCGTAACTTCTGGCGGCAAGCGATGGAAGCGTATATATGACGGAGCTGTTGACGTTGCTTGGTTTGGGGCTATTGGGGACGGAGTTACAAAAGATAGTACGGCCTTTCAAAATGCCGCAGATACTGGTGATTTTCACATATCTGAGTGCCCCGTCTATTTCTTAGTTGGTGGGCTATCTGTACCTGAAGGTCGAACAGTGACAGGCCAGAGAGTTTACACATATACAGCTTTTGACGTGGCTGATATTGAAGGTAAAAACGCAGTTGTGTACGACACATCAGAATCGACCTTTATATCCTGGGGCGAGGGGTGCGAGATTAGGCATTGCTCTTTCCACGGTGTCGATAGGTCTCGCGATTTCCTAGACACGGGGTCCGGTGCCACTAGATTTAGAATGTTTCAATGTGATGTATTTAGATGTGCCGACGGCTTCGGGCGCGGCGGGTCTGTAGTTGGAAATTCTAGATTGCTTGAGTGTCACTTCTCAGGGAACACCAACGGAATTAATGCTATAACTGATTCCCATATTTATATGTGTGAAATAAACGCGAATGAAGGCCCAGGAATTAGGGTGACTGCTGGCAATAACGACACGGTATATATTGGCAATAAAGTAGAATTCAATAACACCTTTGGCTATCAGTTCTTTGGTGGAAACACCAGTAACATGATAATAGGCGGAGTTATAGACCGCAACGGCTCAGCCGGAATAAGTGTGACTAGTGACGCAGAGCTATCAATTATAGGTGTTAAGCTTAGGAGAAACGGACGATTCTCTGAGCTAGTACCTGAGCAGGATTGTCAGATTGCGATTAGAGGCGGGACTACCGACAAGCTAAGGATTAGCGACATACAAACCGCAACGGGTGATGATGATGGGGGTGGTGGCTACTTATCGCCAGCTTATACCATTACAGCCAGCAACTCAGCAGGAATAATAGGCAGCATTGTAAACTCTAATCTCAACGGAGCTACCACTGGAATTCTTCTGAGTCAGGGCGGCGGGTCCTTGACAGTGGGAACCTTTGTAGCTAACGCTGTAGATAATGCCTCTATAGTGTTTGAAACTGGTACAAATATCCTTGACTCTGCTGCGGCAAATGTTGGCTTTAGAACATTTAGCGAGCGGGAAAGTATAGTTAATACAGGTAATTATGATACCTCACCCGTTAACGCTGTTTTTACTAACCTCCCTGTGGTGAGTACATTTAACCGCGCCTATTACCAGCTTGAGGTTCTAACCCGTGAGACTGCCGGTGGTGGTACTGGAATGCAGAGATTCTTGATTGCAGCTAGAAGAGAAAGCGGTAGCGCAAGCTCTATACAGCTTGAAGTAATAGCTTCGGCTAGTGATATCCCAGCAGTTACTACAGCATTTAACACAGATGCCACGGAGCTGACGGTTACACTAGCCCCTGGGGCGGAGTTTCTTAATTCAAGGGTTGTATTAAGTAAGAACGAATAGTCTAAGCGGGCTAACTGCCCGCTAAATCCTTAAGTTTATTCTTAAAGTAAGTTTCAATTTCTGAGTAGTCTTGAGCAGTTCGCTTAAGGCTGCCAGTCTTTTTCTTAGCTAAAATATTAACCCTTTCTGCACCTATCCTAGCTATAAGATTCTCCTTGTAGTCGCCTGAATCACCTCCCTTAAAGTAGTTGCAATCAACCCTTTGTCCGTGAATGTTATCCTCATCATAACGAACCTTTGGATTATTGCCCGACTCATGATAATGACCAGCGTGATACTCATCGCCTAATGGCTTTCCGCAGCATATGCAAGGCTTATCCTTATCTCTCAGTCTAATGTATTCATGACAAGCCTTCTTGGCTGCTGCCTTTCGTGTCTTAACATCATCAGCATAATACTTAGACTTGAAAGCTACGTTCTTTTTCTTCTGCTCAGACTCACGCTTCTTAATTGCCTTCTCGTTATCCTTGACACGCTTAGCAGTAGACCACTTTATAGCTGACTCACGATTACAGAATACGCCTACAGGTAGTTTTACCCATTCCGTGACGTACTCTTTGCAATGCAAGCACTTGCGCTTACTGTTAGCCACCTTATGCGCTCATCACTGCGGTTTCAGGGGATGCACCAATCAGCCTAGATACCGTTTTATCTGCAAGCTTAGCAATCGTCACTTTAGGCTTAATCCTTAGCTTAGAATGAGATCGAATCAAACAGCGTGCAGCATGAATAGCATGCTCTCGACCTGCGATAGTAGCGCCCTTACCTTTAACCCAACCAGGTACCGCGAATATTTCTACATTATCTTTAGACTCGATATAAGTAAAAGTTACCGGCCCTTCTTTCACGTCTTTGTTTGCTACTGATGATTCGTAATTGTGACTGATATTGTTCATTTTATTCTCTCTCTTTAGTAGGCCAGGGTATTGATACCCCTAGCTTCATTGATAGATGCCTGTTCAACTCTTCATAGATAGCTGAGTATTGACTGGCTTCTGGTTTAGTCGTGCTGTCTAGGCCTGTTACGAACTTCTGCAACGGCTTCCAAAGGTTTTCTTTAACTGCGTTCTGTGTCCATGCTATATCGACACTA
>JAESPR010000030.1 GCA_016765685.1 Colwellia sp.
GATGGTGTTAGCGATGTGAATGATGCTTTCCCATTAGATAATTCAGAATCCGTTGATACCGATGGTGATGGTATTGGTAACAATGCTGATACTGACGATGACGGTGATGGTGTTAGCGATGTTAACGATGCTTTCCCATTAGATAACTCAGAATCCGTTGATACCGACGGTGATGGTATTGGTAACAATGCTGATACTGACGATGACGGTGATGGTATTGTCGATGAAGATGACAGTGAGCCGCTAAACCCCGAAGTAGGTGATAACCAAGCGCCAGTTTTTGCTGAAATTGACAGTATAACGTTTGAAGCCACGGCATTATTAACAGAGATCACGTTAACCGATCCACAAGTGACGGATAACAACCTGAATGCACCGACTATTAGTTCTGATTTAAACGCCGAGCTTGCGTTAGGTGAGCATGTTATCACGTGGACGGCGACTGACTTTGTCGGTAATCAAAGCACCGCAGAGCAGTTCGTGACTATTGTAGATACAACGGCGCCAGAGTTTGAAGAGCAGGCAACGTTCACCTTGAACGCCCAAGGCAGACTAAGCAACGTAGCTAATTTCGTTAACGTTATCGCTACTGATATGGTTGATGGTGATATTAACGCTACGATTGTTGGTGACGGTTTGTATACAACAGGCGAACATCAAATTACTTTGGTTGCTATCGATAATTCAGGTAATAGCCAAAATACATTAGTGAATGTGGTTATTGTTCCTGAGCTAACTACTCGTACTAACTTAATTGTTGAAGCCGGTGGTAGTTATCAATTAACAGTGAATTTAAGTGGCGAGGCAGCTAGCTACCCAGTTGAGGTGTCTTATCAAGTTAGCCTTAATGGTGATGTGGTTAATAATCATAGCATGAGTATTACTGCAGGCACACAAGGACAATTAACCTTGAATGTACCTGTGGAAATATTATCAACAGACTCATTAATTCTTGAGTTAAGCGAAACAACCAATGCTTTTATTGGTGATAATAAACAAACTCAATTACAGGTAATCGCAACAAATGTAGCGCCACAATTGAGCGTCACTGTTTTGCAAAACAATCTACCGGTGAGCGTCATTGACCCTGAGAATGGTGTAGTGATCATTACAACGGTTATAGCTGATGTTAATCAAAACGATAATCATGATATTAACTGGACAGTGAATGATAATGCTTTTGTCGATAGCAATAACGACAGTAATGTTTTTACCTTTGAATTAATGCCGAGTGATTTAGCGTTAGGCGTCTACTCACTTAATATTGAGGTGAATGAAAATAACACCGACGACAGCTTCAGCGTAAGCCGCAAAGTGCAGATTATTGTTGAAAATTTAATTGCCTTAGCTGAAAACACCGATAGTGATGGTGACGGGATTAGTGACCGTGATGAAGGCTATAGCGACAGTGATGGTGACGGTATTGCTGATTATTTAGATAATGACAGTAACACTATGCGTTTACCAAGCGATGATAATAGTGAACCGATGCAAACCACCTCGGGTTTAACTATGTCGTTAGGTACACATGCGTTAGTTGCAGGAGGTTCATCAAGTACTGGTGCTAGCTTTAGTATCGATGATTTAGCCGAAATTGTGCCAGCAGGTTCAGCTGATACTGATGATAACCATTATGAGGTCATTGGCTCAGTATATAACTTTATTATTACAGGCTTAGCGCAGCAAGGTGATTCAGTAACGGTGGTTATTCCACTAGCAACAGGCACCGCACTGACTGAAAGTAGTCTTTACCGTAAATACAATACTCGTGATGGCTGGTATAGTTTTGTTGAAGATGAAAACAATCATATTCGCTCAGCAATAGCAAATGCTAGCGGTAATTGTCCAGTGCCTAATGATGAGGTTTATAGTCAAGGTTTAACCGCAGGGGATAATTGTGTTGAGCTTGTCATTGAAGATGGTGGTGCTAATGATGCGGATCTAACACTTAATGGCTCAGTGGAAGACCCAGGCGCTTTTGTTATTGAGTTACAAAACCAAGCGCCAGTGGTTGAGTTAATGCCAAGTTATGAAGTTGATGAAGAAACTCAAATCACTCTAGATGCATCAAACTCAAGCGATATTGAAGGCGATACTTTGACTTACCAATGGTTACAGCTATCAGGCGTGGCGGTAGATTTAACTGATACTAATAACGCTCAATTAAGTTTTATCAGCCCATCGGTTGTCAGTAATGAAGTCTTAACATTTGAGGTGACCGTATCTGACGGTATTGATAGCACTAGTGCAAGCACGCAAGTAACGGTGTTACAAATTAATAAGGCTCCCTCAGTAGTGATAGAGAGTCATGAAAGTAGTGCGGACGAAAACAGCATTATCACGATTAATTCACAAGGAAGTGACCCAGATGGAGATGCACTTAGTTATAGTTGGCTACAAATATCAGGGCCAACGGTCACTTTTGATGAAATTAATACGGCGCAAGTGAATATTACCTTACCTGAAGTCAACAGTGATGAAACTATCACGGTGCAAGTAACGGTAACCGATGGCGACTTAACTAGCAGCAGCCAAACCAGTTTTATCGTAACTAATAAAACTGAAGTGATTATCGTAACGCCGCCGAAACAAAAAAGCAGCGGTGGTTCAATGAATGGCTTGATAATGCTTATTTTAGGCGGTAGCGTACTTGCTCGCAGAAAACTCGGCACCAACGCCTTGTTAACTAAGGTTGATTTAGCGACTTAACCGGCACAATATAGCTTTATTGATATAATTCCTCGTTATCAATCGGTAACGGGGAATTGTTGTTTTAATATAAAAGCGCATTTTAAAATGCGTTATTAGCAAGGTGTATTCTATTTGTTTGAAGATATAAAAAATAAATACATTGCCAGATATGGTAAAGATGATTTATATACTATTTTGCTTGCGATACTTCAAGATGACAATGTTAATAACAACTTTAAAAAGGCTTTGGCAAGGCATATTTACAGCAATCATCACGTACTAACAACAGAAAGTATTAACAACAGAAGCACTATACGAAATCACTCATAATGGGCCATCGCTGACGTGATAATAAATTGACTGAGTAATAATAAGTTGAATAATTGAATCTTAGAACGTTATAGTTCCGCTCTTTTTTTCAGATTTTAAATCAAAAAATAACCACCACGATTAACTATTTATCAATTTACTAAGATAACGGATGAAAATCATTTCATTTCACTGTATAAATATAATTAAGTTTTAGATGGCTAGATAGCTATTTTATTTAATGCTCGATTTTCAAGCATAGCTTTTCAAATAGAGGTGGTTAAGGTAAATGAAACAAGATACTAAAATTGTTACTGCAGGTCGCAAAGATAAGTGGACTAATGGTGTAGTGAATCCCAGTGTTACACGCGCATCAACGGTGGTTTTCAATACTGTTGATGAAATGAATCATGCTTTAAAAAACAGTCATAACCGCGATAATCCAGCGATGGTTTATGGCAGGCGCGGCACTACCACGGCCTTTGCTTTTAGTGATGCGATGACCGAGCTTGAAGGCGGCGCCGGTTGTGCGCTATATCCTTCAGGCACTGCTGCTATTGCCAATGCAATCATTTCTTTTGTAAAAAGTGGCGAGCATATTTTAATGGTGGATAGTGTTTATGAACCAACACGAGACTATTGTGACAAAATTTTAGCAAAACTGGGTATTGAAACGACGTATTACGATCCTCTAATTGGTGCCGACATTGAAAGCTTGATCCAAAAAAATACCCGCATCGTGTTTTTAGAATCTCCCGGCTCTATCACTATGGAAATACAAGATGTTCCCACTATCGCTAACATAGCACATCAACATGACTGCATTGTTATGCTTGATAATACGTGGGGCGCTGGTATTAACTTCAAGCCTTTTGACTATGGTGTTGATATTAGCGTGCAAGCGGCAACTAAGTATATTGTTGGGCACTCTGATGTGATGTTAGGCACAGCCACAGCGGTTGAAAAATATTGGCCACAGTTGCGTGATAACAGTTATTTAATGGGGCAGTGCACTTCTCCAGACGATCTTTATCTTGCTTTACGTGGTATGCGTACACTTAGCGTGCGTTTGAAACAACACCAACAAAGTGCATTAAAAGTGGCTAATTGGCTAAAATCAAGACCTGAGGTTGAGACGATTTTGCATCCTGCCTTTGAGTCTTGCCCTGGGCATGAATTTTTCAAACGTGACTTTAATGGCTCAAACGGCTTGTTTTCTTTCACCTTAAATTGCGGTAATAGAGCAGCATTGACTGCGTTTTTGGACGGGTTATCACATTTTAAAATGGGCTATTCGTGGGGCGGTTTTGAATCACTTGTTTTAGGTATTACCAGTGTTGCCTCACTTCGCAGTGCTACAAAATGGACAGCAGAATTTCCGTTAATTCGTTTACATATTGGTTTAGAAGATGTTGACGATTTAATTGACGATTTAGCGCAAGCTTTTGCGCTTTTTAATGAAAAACTATTAACACCTTAGGCTAAACTTTTACTAGGATGATTGTAGTTATTAAAATCGATGACCGCTTGAGGAAGATTATATTCTATCAAATTATTTAAAGAGCTTAATAGTTCCTTAAATTCTTTAAGTTCATTAAATGAAGCATTTTCATTGATAACTTTTTTTGAAAGTAAGTTGAAGCGGTTGAACTGTTCAGTTTTCATTTCGTTATTCATTTCGTTATTCATTTCGTTATTCATTTCGGTATGCATAATTGTCTTCCCTGAAATTGTATGTATATACAATAATTTAAAATGTGCGTTAATGCAAGAGCTCAAAGAATGTGCTTGCATTAATGCTTAAAATCGTTATTTTCCTAATAAACTAAATATCTTTTTAGCGATATCGGTATTGTCTTGCGAGCCATTAAATAGCTCACTTTGCTTGCCAAAAGCAAATACTGGTACGTCAATGGCAGTATGACCGCCTGAAGTCCAACCGCTATTCGTGCGTTTGTTGATAATACTTTTAACACGCTTGATTAAAGCTAGCTCACTTGGTGAGGTCTTATTATTTTGATAAATATTTTTGTTCTGATTTGCTTTCGCTTTTGTTTTATTTTCGATAAGTAAATTGACCTCGTCTTGAGTTAGCTCAAAATTAAATAAAGCAGCAGTTAGTGTCGAGTTGATTTTATTTACTGTGAGCTGTTTAGCAATATAATTAACCGAGTGTTTCATGGTGCGCAAATGCTTGGCATGCCATTCATACTTACCGTTAGCAGCAAGGGTAAAGCCGCCGGTGCTATGGTCGGCAGTTACAATAACCAAGGTGTCGGGGTGCTTTTCAACAAAGTGCTCTAAATACTCTAATGTTTTGGCTAAATCATCCATTTCGGCCATGGCGTCGCTAATATTATTACCGTGCCCGGCCCAATCTATCTGACTTGCTTCAATGAGCATAAAAAAGCCATTATCTTTGGCATTATCATGATTTTGCAGATCTTTAAGATGATGGACTGCAGCTTTGGTCATGGTCGCTAAACGGTATTTGTCAGTATCATCTAATGCCCAAGGTAAACCCTTATCAGCGAAAAGTCCTAACACAGGTTTATCACTAGGTAAGTTGGTTAACCCCTGATAGTTATCAATATAGTGGAAACCCGCTTGTTGAAATTCTTTTACTAAATTTCTGTCTTCACGAATAAAATATTGCCAACCTCCACCAAGGTATAAATCGGCTTTAATACCATCATCAAGGTAACTGTCGGCAATAGCGTTGTAATTCTGTCGGTGTTCATTGTGAGCAAGGTAAGAGGCAGGCGTGGCGTGGTTTATTTGTGATGTTACCACAATACCGGTTTTTTTCCCTTGTAATTTTGCCCACTCTAATACGGTTTGCACTGGTTGTTTATTTACGTCTACCCCAATTGCGCCGTTATAACTTTTTACGCCCGTTGCCAATGCGGTAGCGCTGGCAGCAGAATCAGTTACTATCCCTGAAATAGAAGCGGGGTGGGTGCTTGACAAACCTTTAAGGTGCCGGTCAAATACGGTTTTTTCTACCACTTCAGTCGTTGGGTTATCACTAAAGTAACGATAAGCGGTAGTGTAGGCTGGCCCCATGCCATCACCTATCACCATGATGATATTGCTAGGTAAAGAGGTTGGGTAAGAGCCAGGTAAAGATCTTGATAAAGTGCTAGCTTGAGCGTTTGGCTCTGTGATAACTGGATTGCTTACCTTCTTTGTTAGTGCAGTGTTAGCGCAACCAACAGTCAATAAGGAAAATGTCAGTGCCGATAAAAAAAGTTTCATTAACTATTCCAATTATAAATTATTGAGTAATTCAACATCAACCCAAACAAGTCGGTGATCTGATGACGCTTTTCTATTTTCAATTAAACGATATGTGGTTTCATTTTTGCGTGGCCAAAATACACCCGAGTTTTTAATAGTGAAACCAAGAGCAGAGGGCAACACATAATCAGCGCGCATGCCCCAATAGGCTGTATGATATTTAGCACTTTTATTATCCGTTGTATGGTATTCACCACCTGAGCTAGTGGGCATAGGATCTTGAATTTTATCACTGCTTAGCAGGGCGTGAATACCTTGGCTAGTAGCAGAGGTGATCGCATCACCTTCAACGGTTGAAGCATTTTGATCGCCGAGAATAACAAAAGCTTGATGAGGGGCTAAGCCGCCTTTATTACCTAAATCATCATAAATGTACTGGCCTTGTTGACCATTAATATAATCAAACCAAAAGCGTATTTCATCATGATTGCGCTTACCATTACGATCTTCGGGGCCATCAAATACTGGTGGCGTAGGGTGGCTAGCTAAAACATGCACTGTTTTGCCATTTATATTAATCGGAATGTCCCAATGTGATTTTGATGATAAACGCAATGTTTGCCATGTTTTATCACTATACCAAGGTTGTTTGGTTTTTGGGTCTATCGGCTGTAAAGCATTGGGCATATCGCGCCATTTAAAGTGCTGAAAGGTTCTAATGTCTTTTTCATTAATAGGGTATTTAGACAATAACACCATGCCAAAATGGCCTTCAAAATAACCAAAGCCGTGGGTGTCACTTGGTTGTTGGTTAGCTTTACCATCATGATTCAAATCATCATTAATTTTTACGCCAGTATTTACCGCGCCTTGATAAAAATAAGGATATTGAACAGATGATTGACCATTTTGTCCGTGAGCTAAATAGTTATTGATAAAATAGTGAATGTTTGAGTGGCTGCTATCAACATTTTTATTATCGACACTTTTATTTTCTATGCTTTTATTTTCTATGCTTTTATTTTCTATATAGTCAAACTCATTAAGTAAAATTATATCAGGATTAATGCGTTGAATTATTTCAGCAATATTTTTAATTTGTTGGTTGTTTTTTTGAAGTGCTTGGCTAAGTTCATGACCAGAAACTTTTGGGGCACTACCCAAAGAGCGTTCAACATAATTAAGTGCTTCCATACTAACATTAAAGGTCGCTAGTCGAAGCTTAGTTGATGTTTCAAATGCCATGGCTTTACTCGAAATAGTGCTACCCACAATTAAAAAGCTGTACAGCATAGCTGATAATACAGGGGTAATATTTATTAAAAAGAGTTTCATTATGTTAGTCCGCAACCTCGTAAAATAAAACTGGTGAGAAAATTAGTGACATGTTCAATGTCGTCTTTTTCATAATCTGCACGATTCATAATGGTTAATACTTGATTATCAAAATCAGCATAATGTTGAGTTGATGACCAAATAAGAAAAATTAAATTAACCGGGTCAATGTCTTGCATTTCACCCTTGTCGATCCAGTACTTAAATATTTTTGCTTTTTCTCTTACCCATTGTCGTTGATAAGTACGGGCAAAGTCTTGTAAGTGCTGGGCACCCTGAATAATTTCCATAGCATAAATTTTTGATGCTTTTGGATTTTTAAATGACATGGTAACTTTGGCTCGAATAAATTTTTCAATAGCCAGTTTGGGGCCATCTTCAATGGTAATGTCACCAATGCCTTCATCCCACATAGTTAAGGTTTGTTCTAATACCGCATGATAAATGTTTTCTTTGTTTTGGAAGTAATACAAAACGTTGGCTTTAGGTAGTCCCGCGTTATCGGCAATAGATTGTACCGTAGCGCCTTTATAACCTTGCGTTATGAATACATCTTGAGCCGCGGTGAGTATTTTATCGATACTAACGGCTCTAACTTTTTGTGGTTTATTATTTTTTTTCATTTTAATTTTCTTTTTAACTCTGGTCGGTTGTTTTTATTGGTATTAGTTCAATTCAGGAGCTAATTATTAATCATTTTGCAACTAAGTAACAGAGATAATTTATTGACCAAAACTTCACATATTATAATTTTTCTATACTTATATTCAGTCATGTTTGGTTAAACCTGTCTCTTTAGTCTATTTTATTTCCTTTCTATTGAATACTAATCCTATAGCTATTGTAAATAAAAAGCAAAAACCTGACCTTTTGGTGTGTTTTTTCTTTTTGTACTATTTTTTTATCCAAAATTAAGTTATTTTAGGATTGATTTAATAAAAGCATAAAAGCTTTGCTTAAATTGGTTTAGTTCAATTTTGCAATGAACAACCTTTAGATGGGCGACCCTCGAAAGGAAAATAATAAATAAAACACATAGGAATATTAAGATGAAAACTCACTCTCTATCACGCAGAGCAGGCGCGTTAGTTGTTGACTTTCTATTTTTCCTGAAAATAACATAAACACTATAAATCAGTAGAGAATCATTATGTTTAAAAAAAACAAGTTAAGCCGTGTTGCTTTAGCTGTAGTTATGTCAATTGGTATGACAAGCGTAGCTGTCGCTGAAACCTCTTCAGGTATCCGCGGCACGGTAACCTCTCAAACGGGTAGCGTTGTAGCAGGAGCTTCGGTAACGTTAACCGACACACGTACAGGTAAAAGTAAAACCTTAACAACAGGTGAAAAAGGTCGTTTCACCGCTAAAGGCCTTAGGGTAGGTGGACCTTACACTATTACTATTACCGATGCATCAGGTAAAAGAACGGTAAACGATGTATTTTTAAATTTAGGTGAGCCGGCATCTATAGCTATTGAACTTTTATCAAATACTGATATTGAAACAATTACGGTAACTGGTCGCTCTACAGGCATCATTACTGATACTAATGGTCCATCAGCTAACTTTAGTTTTGAAGACCTACAGTCACAACCTACCATTGCTCGTGATATAAAAGACGTTATTCAAAATGATCCTCGTATAGTTATTGACTCTTCTAATTCTAATGCGATTCAATGTGGCGGTGCGAACAATCGTTTTAACAGTATTACTGTTGATGGGATTAAGCAAAATGATAACTTTGGATTAAATAACAATGGTTACCCAACGGAACGTTTGCCTTTCCCGTTTGATGCTATTGATCAAATAGCCGTGGAATTAGCACCATTTGATGTACAATTTGGTGGTTTCACTGGTTGTAATATTAATGCAGTTATCCGCTCAGGTACTAATGAATTTCACGGTAGTGTTTTCATGGATTATACCAATGATTCATTGCAAGGTGATGAAATTGATGGTGAAAAATTTGATGTTCCTGATTTTAGCGAAAAACGCTATGGTTTCACTATTGGTGGGCCAATCATTGAGGATACCTTATTCTTTTTCGCGGCTTATGAAAAACACAATCCAACGCGAATTTTTGATAACGGACCAGAAGGAGCAGGATTTGCTTCACCTATAGAAGGTTTAACCGTTGAAAATTTAAACGAAGTTGCTGGAATTGCGAGTAGTGTTTATGGTTACCAAGTTGGTGCGGTTCTCAATGCTGCTGATGAAGCGGAAGAGAAAATGTTGCTTAAACTTGATTGGTATATTGGTGAAGATCACCGTGCTTCTGTAACTTATCAAAATACCGATGGTAACACTATTAGCTCATCAGGAGCAGGTAGTAGTAGTTATGCGTTTAACGACAGATATTATGAAAGAGCCAATGAATTAACCACATTATCAACACAATTATTTTCTGATTGGAGTGATAATTTCATTACTGAAGTGAGAGTTGGTTATTCAGAAGTTAAAAATGGTCAAACACCTTTTACCTCAGATCCTAGCTTTGGCGATTTTAGAATTAATGATGCCTATAACGGCGTCGATATTTTCTTAGGTGCGGATAGATTCCGTCAAGCGAACAAATTAACTTATGAAACCACCAGTTTGAAGTTTGCTGGTACTTATTTCTTAGAAGATCATGAAATTACTGCGGGTTTTGAGTATGAATCGGTTGATGTTTTTAACTTGTTTGTGCCGAGAAGCCAAGGTGAATTTATATTTAATTCCATTGATGATTTTAGAAATGGTTTAGCAGACCGTGTGCGTTATGCCATTCCGCTTTCTTTGGATCCGAATGATGGAGCAGCTAGTTTCACTTTAGAAAATATTGCACTATATATTCAAGACCGCTATGTTATGACCGATGAGCTAACCTTAACCTTTGGTTTACGTTATGATCAATGGACCAGTAATGATGTGCCAACCGCTAACGCTAATTTTGAGCAGCGTTATGGTTATACTAATGCTGTTGCCCCTGATATGGACTTAATTCAACCTCGATTTGGTTTTAACTATATCTTTAACGATGAAACCTTTATTTACGGTGGTTTTGGTTTATTCGCGGGTGGTAACCCTAATGTTTGGTTATCAAACAACTATTCAAATAATGGTGTTGCTATCAGTGCCTCGGATGTTCGCCGTGGACGTGGTGATGAGAGTGTAGTTAACCCTGCTTTGGATGCGTCAAATACCGCTAATTTTGGTTTTGAAGTGCCAGCACTTTCAGTCTCTAGCCTAGTAGGTGGTGACGGTGCGGTGAATGCTTTAGATAAAGATTTCGATGTGCCTGCATTATGGAAATATAACTTAGGTATTCAACGAGAATTTGAGAACGGCTTAATTGTTGGCGCTGATGTTATTTATAGTCAACAAAAAAATAGCGCGAAAACTCATCCGTTAAATACTATGCAAATAGGTACGGCGCCAGATGGTCGTCCAATATATCAAGATGTTGACTTACTTGATGCAGATTGTGTAGCTAATCCGGTAAGTGATGACTGTAGTGGTCGTTCAACAACCGATTATATTTTAACAAATGCTAGTGTTGATGGCACAGCCTTGGTCGTTTCATTTTTTGCTAATCAAAAATTTGATAACGGTTTTAAATATTCAGCAGGTTATGCCTATATGGATGCCGAAGAAGGCAGTCCGATGAATGCTTCTACAGTAAGTTCAAATTTTGGTAATTTATCGGTTAAAGATCTGAACAATCCACAAATTGCTACCAGTAACTATGAAGTTGAACACAGATTTAGTTTAAATTTATCTTATTCTACTGAATTAATTCCAGGTTATGCGACCTCATTTAATATGTTTGCGCAGCGCGTAAAAGGTAAAGCTTTTAGTTGGACTTTTGATGGTGACCCTGGTTTTGGTGATGAACGTTCATATGAAGATCGCAACTTGTTATATGTGCCATTAGAAAATGATCCTAAGGTGATTTATGGACCTGATTTTGACTTAAATGCATTTAATCAGTTTATTGCTGACCAAGGGCTTGAGGGTAGTCGAGGCACTATTCTTGACCGTAACACTGCTAATAGTCAATGGTGGTCACGGGTTGATTTAAAAATCACACAAGAAATCCCAGGGTTTATGAAAGGTCATAAAGGCAGCATCTATTTCTCTATTCGAAATTTAGGTAATTTACTGAATGACGAATGGGGTAAATATGAGCAGGTTAACTTTGAATATAATGCACCTGTTGTTGATGCACAGATTGTAAATGGCCAATATGAATATACCAATTTTGATGGCTTTAGGGGACAAAGTGTTAATGCTAGTGCCTCTTCATGGTCTGCTTTAATTGGCGTTAACTATAGCTTTTAATTTTAGTTAGTTTGAGATGCCTATGGCAGTTTTGTATAGGTAAGCTCTAAAAGTAAAACACTGAATATGAAAATGTTCAGTGTTTTTTTCATTCTAATAAGGTAAACTTTATAAGTTGACCGTATGGTCAATTAATTATTATAATAAAGGCGACAACTTGTCTATTTCACAAAATATTAAGATTAGCGAAAATCAATGGTCGGAGTTATCTACTGCGGCAAAATCCGCGTTTAATAAAGCGTACGCACCTTACAGTAATTTTAATGTCGGTGCAGCAGCATTAACCTCAGCCAATAAAATTGTACAAGGCTGTAATGTAGAAAATGCATCTTATGGTTTGACTGTTTGTGCCGAACGTCATTGTATCGCTCAAGGTGTAATTAATAACGACAGTACCAGTACTGTTGAGTTTACTGCCTTGGTAATTTACACCGAGCAAGAAAAATTAACCCCACCTTGTGGTGCCTGTCGACAAGTTATCGCTGAGTTTTTTACAAAAAATGGCCAAATAATGGCAGTTAATCACCTTGAACAGCAGCAAAAGTGGACAGTAGCACAATTACTGCCTGATGCGTTTACTCCATATGATTTAATCAATAAGACTTAGACAAGAAGACTTATACAAGAAGAATAAAAATATTAAGGAGTTAAGTTAATGTTATTACCTCAAGAAATTATCGCTAAAAAACGCGATAATAAAGTACTTCAACATGATGAAATAAATGCTTTTGTTGATGGTTTAGTATCAAATAATTTTAATGACGCGCAAGTTGGCGCGATGGCAATGGCTATTTTTCAGCAAGGTTTAAATTCACAAGAAACTGTGCAATTAACGAAAGCTATGATGCACTCAGGTGAAGTATTAGCATGGCAACACCTTGATGGCCCCATTGTAGATAAACACTCTACTGGTGGTGTCGGCGATAAAGTGAGCTTTATGCTTGCTGCTATTGTTGCTGCTTGTGGTGGTTATGTGCCGATGATTTCAGGTCGAGGATTGGGTCATACAGGCGGCACGGCTGATAAATTGGAAAGTATTGCGGGTTTTAATGTTCAGCCTAATTTAGGTGATTTCAAGCGAATTGTGGCAGATATAGGTATGGCGATAATTTCGCAAACACCTGAACTAGCACCGGCAGATAGACGTTTATATGGCATTCGTGATGTTACCGCTACCGTCGCTTCTATTCCGCTAATAACCGCGTCTATATTATCGAAAAAACTCGCTGCAGGTCTAGATGTGTTAGTGATGGATATCAAGATGGGTAATGGCGCTATGATGACAAATCTTAGCCAAGCGAAAGCATTAGCTAAAAGTATAACAACGGTTGCCAATGATGCTGGTGTGAATACCCAAGCAATTATTACCGATATGAATCAAGTATTAGGTAGTACTGCTGGTAATGCGTTAGAGATGATTGAAACCGTTAAATACTTAACAGGAAAATTGCGTGAACCCAGATTGCATCAGGTCGTTGTTTCACTAGCTAAAGCAATGTTGGTGAACAGTAAATTGGCCAAGGATGAATCAGATGCACAAACAAAGGTCGATTATGCTTTAGCGTCAGGTAAAGCGGCTGAAATTTTTGCTAAGATGATCAGTGCATTAGGTGGGCCGGCTGATTTTCTTGAACAGCCTTGGCGTTCAATGAATAAAGCTGAGCATATTATTGAGGTTTTAGCGCCGCGGCATGGTTACATCAGCGCTATGCAAACCCGCGATATTGGTTTTTCTGTGGTAGGTTTAGGTGGAGGACGTATTACAAATTCTGCAAAAATTGATCATAGTGTTGGCTTTGATCGTATCTTACCTATTGGCACACGAGTAAATCGTGGTGATGTCTTAACCAGAGTACATGCTAATTTACTGGCAAGCGCTGAACTTGCATCAAAGCAATATATAGAGGCTATTATTTTTTCTGAAGAGCCAGTCGTAGAGTCTCAAGTTATTTATTCCTAGTTGACGAACGCTTAGCTAAGCCTCACTAATGCTGTGTTTCACTACATAGAATAAACAGTCATTCAAAGCAGCCTGCTTATTGTTGGTGGCTTTGAATAGGCGTAAATTTTGTTTGCACACTAGTTGGTTTTCTCTAGTATAAAAATATTCATTGATGACATTGTTGCCCTTATTGTCGACTAACTGCAAGTTTTCAATGCCATCACCATCAGTCCAACCGATCATTTCATCTTGTTGAGCACCACCAAAATTAAAGTATTCAATGTTGTTTTTTAACGTCACGCCTCTGTAACCTTCATCATGCTCTGCGAAAGATAACTTAATATTACTTTTTGTTTGTAATCGCAGTGGCCGATAGATTACTTCAACATTTTTTTCTTGGTGAATGTAACCAATTTGTTTGCAAGCTGCAATATGACTAATACCGGCAAAAGCTACTTCATGGGCTTGTTCATCAGAGTTACCGCCGCATTCTATGGTAATAAATGGACAAGCAAAGTTTTGCTCCATTAGCGCACCAATTTGGAGGTCGGATAATATTAATGTTTGACAAAAAAACGAAGCAATAGACAAGGTTTCTGTAGTAATTATTGAACTAACAGAGAATGTTGGCCCAGGGCTAGAAGCATTGTGAAGATCTATCACCATTTCCGGTTTTACTTCGCGAATAACTTGCTCAATAAGTAATGCTCGTTCATAACTGCCTTGTTGCTCATCTTCATTAGCGTTAGCTTTTGCTTGTTTACCAAAGCAGCGATTAAGGTCTCTAGTGTTTTCAATAAAACGGCGGCTGAATAAGGGGTTTTTTGATGCCGCTTCAACTGAGCAAATAATGAAGCGTAAGTTAGTTACAGGTAATTTTTGTTCGTCTCGTGTGGTCAACCAGCGATGTAAAGCAATTAAACCAGAAGGTTCATTTCCTTGTAACAAGGTATTTATCACCCGACATTTCGACGTGTTCTTACCCGTTATATCAATAACTGTAGGCCCTGACATTGATAATAAAAATTGTACATAATCTGCGTGTAAATCTTGCCAAGAGGGATCTTGTAGATAGTTGATCTCGCTAAAATCTATTTCCATATGCCGTCCTGCATAATGTTAATGAAACTGACAAAGTAGTAATAACGCTAGCATCTCATAACTTGGCTCATACAAGTGTTGATTAAGGTCAATAAAAGAGGTTGAATTGTTAATTTTTCTTTATTTAGCTAAAACACTGTTTTCAAAACAATATAGCGCTAAACTGTCGATATACTTTTTTATATTGTGAGTGTTTTATGAGTGAAGAAACCATTTTTTCTAAAATTATTAGGCAAGAAATTCCAACCCAACTGTTATATCAAGATGAGTTGGTTAGTGCTTTTAGAGATATTGCACCACAGGTTAGTAGCCATATTTTAATTGTGCCGAATAAACATATTTCTACTATAAATGATGTTACCGAAGCTGATGAACTTACCATGGGAAGAATGATTATCGTCGCTAAGAAATTAGCTAAAGAAGAGGGCATTGATGAAAGTGGTTATCGTTTGATTATAAATTGCAATGAAGACGGTGGCCAAGAAGTATTTCATATTCATATGCATTTGCTTGGTGGGCAGCGGTTAGGGGCGATGTTGTCAGTTTAATACGTTGGTATTGTGTAAAAAGCGATAAACGGCGCTAAAGTTAAGATTAAAGGCAGTGCAGTTAACGTTAGGCTAACGCATAATAAAGAGTGAAAGATAAATATACTGTGACTGCAAGGATTTTATGTGAATTGGAAAGAGCTACTTGAAAATAGAAACCGTTTGTTTTGGCTTGCCCATTCTGCAGGTTGGTTTGGTTTTGCCTTAGTGCATTATTTGGGGTCGTTACTCCATGATTTGCGCGATATTTTTGTCATGATTATTTTTTTGAATGCTTATGCTGGTTGGTTGTTTACTGTTCCGCTGCGTTATTTATATCGCAGAGTATGGAATTTTCCGCCAATAAAAATGGCGCTCATTGTCGTTTTTGCTTCCTATTTTACTGGGGTGTTATGGCAAGTTGTTAAAAATATAAACTATTGGGAAATATATAAACATGGCTATCAGCCTGATTTTTGGCTGATGTATACACAATCAAGTGTTTGGTCTTTTTATATTATTCTGAGTTGGAGTGTTTTATATTTTGGTACTAAGTACTATCAAATGCTGCAAGTTGAAAAACAAAATGTATTAAAAGCGAATGCCGTTGCCCACCAAGCGCAATTAAAAATGTTGCGTTATCAACTCAATCCTCATTTTTTGTTTAACACCCTTAATGCTATTTCGACCCTGATCCTCTTGAAAGATAATGCTACCGCTAATGGTATGGTAACAAAACTGAGTGAATTCTTGCGTTACTCTCTTGATAAAGATCCGATGAAAAAAGTGACGTTAAGTAGTGAACTACAGGCATTAGAGCTCTATTTAGCAATAGAAAAAGTACGTTTTGAAGAACGTTTGCAAGTGCATTTTAATATTAATGAAAATTGTCAAAAATCTTTAGTACCCAGCATGATTTTACAACCTATTGCTGAAAATTCTATTAAACATGCAATTGCCAAACAAGAGCAAGGTGGCAGCATAACTATTTCTGTTAGCCGTTTTGCCAATGATTTAATGATAGAGGTTGCCGATGATGGTCCTGGAGCTGAAATTGTTGATGGTAATTTACACAGAGAAAATGGTGTTGGTTTAGTTAATACTCGCGAACGCTTGCAAGCATTATACAGGAATAATTATTCACTAGTGGTTGCCAATAATACCCCGTCTGGTGTTAAAGTGAGCATTCGGATGCCATTTGAATTATCTTAGTGAACTGATAATATTCACCTTTAGACACACCAGTAACTAGGATTTTGCTATGACCTTTCGCACCATCATTGTTGATGACGAACCACTTGCCCGCAAAGGATTACAATATCGTTTGCAAGACTTTGATGATATTGAAATTATTGCACAATGCAGTAATGGTAGAGAAGCGATTGAAACTATACGAGCTTATCAAGTTGACTTGATGTTTCTAGATATTCAAATGCCCGGGCTTGACGGCTTTCAAGTGATTGATGAAATTGTAAAGCAAGGATTGAGAATGCCGATGGTGGTGTTTGCCACCGCTTTTGATCAATACGCAATAAAAGCGTTTGAGGTTCATGCGATTGATTATATTTTAAAACCTGCTGATGAAGAACGTCTTTGTCAAACGATTGATAAAGTAAGACAAGTTTTTAAATCAAATACTGATGCGGAGCATAAATCTAAATTGATTCGATTAGTTAGTGATGTAACCGGTAATGATTGTCAGCAAATTTTAACACAGCTTTCCAATAATCAACCGGTTAGCATATCTCATTATTCAGATATTTTAGCTATTAAAGACGCGGGTGAAGTGAACAGAGTACCTGTTAAAGATATTCTTTGGATAGATGCCGCAGGCGATTATATGTGTGTTCATGCCAGCAGTCATGCCAATAGTAATCCTCAAGAAAGCACGCATATTTTGAGAAAAACCATGAAGCAGCTTGAGCAGCATTTTGATCCCAAATTTTTTATTCGCATTCATCGCTCCACTATTGTTAATAAAAATTTTATTCAAAAATTTTGTAGCCAAGTTAATGGTGAATATTTTTTAGTGTTGAGAAATGGTAAAGAACTGAAAGTTAGCCGCAGCTATAAAGAAAAAGTAAAACAAGCCATAAATAGTTAGTTTTTCCATCAAGTTTTTCTCTTAGTTTTCCTCTCTGTTTAAGATTAAACGTCTATACTCTATTAAATGATAAAATAAAAAGAGTACCAATCATGAATGTTAGTTACATTGCTCATGTATCAGGAAAAGTACAGGGCGTTTATTTTCGAGTTTCAAGTCAACAAAAAGCAATTGATTATGGCTTAAGTGGTTATGCTCGAAATTTGGCTGATGGTGATGTTGAGGTTTTCCTCTCTGGAGAAGAAGAAAGTGTTGAGAAAATGCTAGGTTGGTTAAAACATGGTCCAGATCAAGCTGAAGTTACCGAAATGCAACAAAAGCAAGTTGACTGGCAAGAACATAGTTTTTTTTCTATTAGCTAGCATTCAACACTAGCTTACACTGCTATAAACTGGAAACGTTGCATGCTTTTCCCATTGCGAATAATCGTCTCATCAAACATCCCTAAAGGTCTTACCCAAATATCATTTTTCTTCTCGACTGGATGATAAACCACTAGGTATTCTTCTGTTTCACTGTGTCTAGCAAGGTGTAATACTTGGTAAAAACTACCCTTGAAATGTTGATATTTTCCTATTTTAATCATTCATATTTCTCTTATAAATATAATATTATAAAGTGAATAGGCTATAAAGTTGATTTCCTTATAGCCTTGAAATCCTATCGTGTTAAAGTCTAGCGTTTAAACTCTTAAAGCTTTCTCGCCACGCGCTATGCCCACACAGCCAGAGCGAACTGATTCAATAATTTCGGTTTCATTGCTTAACGTTTCAATAAAAGCATTTAACTTGTCACTGTTGCCGGTTAACTCTATGGTATAAATATGTTTACCTATATCAATAATTGAACCTCGAAAGATGTCGGCGATGCGTTTTACTTCAGTACGTGATTTATCATTCATAGCGGCTACTTTAACCAGTAACAACTCTCGCTCAACATGCTTGCGATCGGTTAATTCAGAGATTTTAATAACATCAACCAATTTGTTCACTTGTTTTACAATTTGCTCTAAAACCTTGTCATTGCCAATGGTGGCGATAGTAATTCTAGATAAACTTTTATCATCAGTTGGAGCCACCGTTAAACTTTCAATATTAAACGCTCGTTGTGAAAAAAGACCAACAATACGTGATAGGGCACCGGGTTCGTTTTCTAATAAAATAGCTAAAATATGACGCATTAAGCTTTTACTCCTTTGTTTCTTATATCAATCCACATATCATCAATACCGCCTTGGCGAATATGCATAGGATTAAATCGATGGTCATGTTCTTTTTCCAATGAAAAAATTATTAATATGATTGCATTGTGCTCCATTAAGCTTTCACTCCTTTTTTAATCCACATATCATCAATACCGCCTTGGCGAATATGCATAGGATTAAATCGATGGTCATGTTCTTTTTCCAATGAA
>JAESPR010000031.1 GCA_016765685.1 Colwellia sp.
CAGCCTTCAGCTACACAGCCTTCAGCTACACAGCCTTCAGCTACACAGCCTTCAGCTACACAGCCTTCAGCTACACAGCATTCAGCTACACAGCCTACAAAAAAACCTCAACCAATCAATGTGCTCTGGCCAATTGCTTTGTCTTTATTTATCGTCACTTTTTCAGTGGTCATATATTTACAGCAAGGTACTTTTGACAAATTGATGGCTACGCCCACATCTCATGTTACTCAACAAGGACAAATGTCGGTTGAGCAACAAGAGCAAGCACGCCAAGAACAAATGTTAGGGTATATTAATAAACTACAACAGCATGTGAAAGGAAGCCCAGACGACAGAGAAGCTTGGTATAACTTAGGGCAAACTTATGTTGGCGCGGGTGAATTTGATTTTGCTATTGCGGCCTTTAATCAGGTTATGCGTATTGAAGGTGAACATGCTGATATATTAGGGGCAATAGCCCAAGCAAGTTATTATCGCAATAATCAACAAATAGATGAACAAGTGCAAGCGCTAATAGACAAAGCGTTAGCGTTAGATAATAACGACCCTGCCACTAATATTTTATTAGGCATGCACAACTTTATTGTTCAAAATTATGTTACGGCGATTGAGCATTGGCAGCGGGTTATTGATACCAATAGGCAAGGCGTTAATATTACTGCTTTAAAAGAGGCCGTGGTGGAAGCAAAAAATCGCCTTGGTATGTCATCAGCAGAGCAATCAACTGGGCAACTTCCAGTAGGACCACAACTGCAAGTGAGTGTGAGTTTATCTGCTGATATTGCCAAACAATTAGCGCAAGAAGAAGACAAGGTTGTTTTTGTTTATGCTATTCCTACTGACGGCAAACGTATGCCGTTAGCAGCATTGAAACTTAAAGCGAGCGATTTACCTAAAGTCATCATCTTAAGTAATAATAACGCAATGTCACCACAAAATAATTTGAGTAGTGTTAGTAAAGTACATGTTTATGCGGTGGTTTCTAAACAAGGTGGTGCGGGTATTAAACCGGGTGACTTTAAAGCGGAAGTGCACGATATATTGGTTAATAGTACCGACATTATTGAGCTAGTGATTGATAAACTGGTTGAGTAATCTCTATTGTAGGTTGGATTTAGATCCAATAATAATGACATTCCTGATTGATGTGCACAGAGTTAACAATGAAATCACGTTTTAGCGCAAAAAATAATTCAACTCATGATTCGTTAGCTAGTCAAGCGAAAACTGCTGTTTTGTTAACTAATTTAGGCTCACCGACAGCGTCTAATACTGGCGCAGTACGACGCTATTTACGTCAGTTTTTGTCAGATCCTCGAGTGGTAGAAATACCTCAACTACTTTGGTTGATGATCTTACATGGCATTATATTACGCATACGACCAAAAAAATCAGCAAAATTATACCAAAAAATTTGGACAGAGCAGGGCGCGCCGTTATTAGTTATTAGCCAAGCTCAAAAAGAAAAAATAGCAACGTCACTTGCACAACAATATGGTGAGGGGGTTATGGTTGATGTAGCCATGCGTTATGGCGAACCTGCCATTGCGAGCGTATTACAAAAATTTCAACAACAAGGTATTGATAACCTAGTAGTGCTGCCGTTATATCCACAATATGCAGGGCCAACAACGGCTTCTGTTTTTGATGCGGTGAGTGGTGAATTACAACAATGGCGTTATGTACCCAGTCTGCATTTCATCAATAGTTACCACAATAATGCATACTTTATCAAAGCCTTGGCTAATAGTATTAGTGAGCACTTGAATACACAGGGCAAACCCGACAAACTAGTGCTTTCTTATCATGGAATGCCGGAGTTATTTCATCAATGGGGTGATCCCTATTATGATTATTGTCAACTAACCACAGATTTACTGATAGCAGAGTTATTGACTCGTCCGTTAGGTTTACAAGCAGATGATTTTATTATGGCCTTTCAATCGCGTTTTGGTAAAGCTAAATGGCTACAACCTTATACCGATAAAACGCTGGAAAACTTAGCTAAAACAGGCCATAAACATGTGGCTATTATTAGCCCGGCTTTTAGCGCTGATTGTTTAGAAACCTTGGAAGAACTTGAACACGAAAGCCGTACTGTTTTCATGCAAGCGGGGGGCGAGCAGTATCACTACATTGCCGCATTAAATGATAGAGACGATCATATTAAGGCATTAGTTAACGTGCTAACCCCAACACTGAATGCGTTAACTCAAACCATTGTCGATTAATAATTACCGACTAAGCATTAACGATAAAAATATTATCAAAATACAACAACAATAAATAAGGCTATACCCATGAAATTCACACTATTAAATAAATTAAGGTTTAATAAACCTTCGTTTAATAAGCTAGCACTTGTTGCTCTTTGCTCTACCTTTGCGCTAACTGCTTGTCAGGATAAGGCCGTACTTACTGAAACAACTGAGTCACCAAGCGCCGAAACTATCGCGAAGCTAGCAAACAAAATAGCGCAAGAAACACTTATCGCTGATACCCATATTGACGTGCCTTACCGTTTAGAAGAAAGCTATGAAGATGTGAGTAAAGCCACAAAAGAAGGTGAGTTTGACTACCCTAGAGCAGTAAAAGGTGGTTTAAATGCAGCTTTTATGTCAATTTACATTCCGTCAAAATTACAAAAAACTGGCGGTAGTAAAGCACTTGCTAATAAATTAATTGATGATATTGAAGCTATTGTTAAGCAATCGCCAAACAAATTTGCCTTAGCTTACTCAACCAAACAAGTACAAGACAACTTTGCCAACGGCATAATTTCACTGCCTTTGGGTATGGAAAATGGCAGTCCAATAGAAGGTGATTTAGCCAATTTACAGCATTTTTATGACCGTGGTATTCGTTACATTACCTTGGCACATGCAAAAACAAATCATATATCTGACTCATCTTATGACAAAAATAGACCGGCACAAGGTTTAACTGATTTTGGCAAAGAATTGATTGTTGAAATGAATAATATTGGCGTTATGGTTGATATTTCTCATGTTTCTGATCAGGCCTTTTATCAAGTAATGGCAATAAGTAAAGTACCGGTTATTGCTTCTCATTCATCGGCTCGATTTTTTACCCCAGGTTTTGAGCGTAATATGTCTGATGACATGATCAAACTGCTAGCAAAAAACGGTGGCGTTATTCATATGACGTTCAGCGGCATTTTTATTTCGCAAAAGTATCGTGAGCAAAGTGCTGCTTATGATCTAGTTAAAGCTGATTTTATTAAAGCCAATAACTTAAATGAAGAGCTCGCTGAAGATGCAAGTAAAATAGATGCTTTCAAAGACAACTACAAAATAGAGAACCCTTTTGACTTTGGTACTTTAGCTATGGTGCTTGACCACTATGATCATGTAGTCAATTTAGTAGGGATAGATCATGTTGGCATTGGCTCTGACTATGATGGTGTTAGCGGTATACTTCCTGAGACTTTAAAAGATGTTGCCACTTACCCTAATTTAATCGCCGGTTTGCTTGAACGTGGCTATAGCGAACAAGACATTAAAAAATTATTGTCTGGTAACTTGATGCGTGTTTGGCAGCAAGTAGAAGCGTATGCGGCTAATCACTAACTCAGCGTTTATTAATTTAGAGAGCGCTGCTTTAGTGAGTATAGATTCAACGAGTATTGACACTGTATAAAAAACCAGTAGACTGTCTTTATGAAAAAGGTTCCTTTAAATAAAGCAGTGACGAAAAAAATAATTCATATTGACATGGACTGTTTCTACGCAGCTGTTGAGATGCGGGATTTCCCACAATATCGGGATATTCCGCTCGCGGTGGGTGGTGATGGTCCACGTAGTGTGTTGTGTACTTGTAATTATCAAGCTCGAAAATTTGGCGTACGTTCAGCCATGTCTGCCATTAAAGCCAAGCAGCTTTGCCCCGATTTAACCATAGTGCATGGTCGCATGGCGGTTTACAAAGAAGTCTCTAATCACATTCGGGAAATATTTTCCCGTTATACCGACCTTATTGAACCTTTATCTCTTGACGAAGCCTTTCTCGATGTTACCGACTCAAATCAGTGCCAAGGCAGTGCTACGTTAATTGCCGAGAAAATTCGCGCCGATATTTTTAATGAACTCAACCTAACGGCTTCTGCTGGCATTGCGCCTAATAAATTTATTGCCAAAATAGCTAGTGATGAGAATAAACCTAATGGCCAGTGTGTTATTTCTCCAGAGAAAGTAACTGATTTTGTTGCGCACTTATCGTTGAAAAAAATCCCTGGTATTGGCCCTAAAACGTTTCAAAAATTACAATCTTTTGGTTTTTCGAGTTGTGCAGATATTAGAGCATCTTCTATTGCCAATTTAATCCCTATTGTTGGTAAATTTGCCGCCAGTTTATATCAAAAATCTCATGGTATTGACCACCGCGAACTTGAGGTCAGTCGACAACGTAAATCGCTTGCGATTGAAACTACCTTAGCTACCGATATATACACCGAAGATCAGTGTCTTGCTGTTATCGACAAGTTATTACCTAAATTGCTAGAACGGTTAGCGAAAGTAAAAGACCTAAAAATTGTCAAACAAGGCATTAAACTCAAATTTAATGATTTTAATCAAACCACGGTTGAACAGCAAAGCTTAAGCGCAGAGCCGACAGTGTTTAACGATTTATTACCTAAAGCACATGCAAGAGCAACCAAAGAGGGCAAACAGCGTGGCATTCGTTTAGTGGGCTTAACCTTGGGGTTTGCTGAGTTACCCCTTGAAAATGAAGGCAATAACAAGCAATTATCATTACCAAGCTTGTAAAGGATGAACTTGAACCAAGAATCGACAATTAAAAAAAAATCAAGCCAAACCGCATTACATTGCAGTGTGGGTTTATTAGCACGGCGAGAGCATTCCGAGTTTGAGTTGCGACAAAAACTCAATACCCGTGAGTTTGCTGTAGATGACATAGATAATGCTATTAAACGGCTGTTAGCAAAAGATTATTTATCTGATACTAGATTTGCTATCAGCACCTGTCGATATCGAGCTAATCGCGGTTATGGTTGGCGCTATATCAGCAATGAATTGCAACAGAAAGGTGTTTGTTCAATAATTCTTCAACAATTGCAGAATAATTGCGAAATTGATTGGTATCTGCAAGCCGAGCTTGCGTATAATAAGCGCTTTGGTGAAATGACGGCGATATCTTTTGATGCCGTTCAAAAAGAAAAAGCTAAAAGAATACGATTTTTACAGTATCGCGGCTTTTCATCAGATGAAATTTTTTGCGTTAGTGAACACTTACGCTAGTAACGTTTAACGTTGTGAGTATTCATGTAGTAAGTAACAAACAGATTGATTAAGGTTCCCATGATTAAAAGCACCGCCGAAGTACGTCAGGCATTTTTAGATTTTTTTGCCACTAAGCAACATCAAATAGTTAAAAGTAGCTCATTAGTACCGGGCAACGATGCGACTTTACTGTTCACCAATGCGGGCATGGTGCCTTTTAAAGATGTTTTTTTAGGTGCCGAAAAACGTAGTTATACCCGAGCAACATCAGCGCAGCGCTGTGTGCGTGCCGGTGGTAAACATAATGATTTAGAAAATGTTGGTTATACCGCTCGCCACCATACCTTTTTTGAAATGATGGGTAACTTTAGCTTTGGTGATTATTTTAAAGAAGAAGCTATTTTCTTTGCTTGGGATTTTTTAACCAAAATTTTAAAAATTCCAGCAGAAAAGCTAACCATCACTGTTTTTGATGAAGATGATGAAGCTGAAAAAATTTGGATAGAGAAAGTTGGCGTACCGGCGGCACGAGTAATTCGCATTGGCGCTAAAGATAATTTTTGGTCGATGGGTGATACTGGCCCTTGTGGTCCTTGCTCTGAAATTTTTTACGACCATGGTGCTGATATTTTTGGTGGCCCGCCGGGATCGCCAGATGAAGATGGTGATCGTTTCATCGAAATTTGGAACATCGTTTTCATGCAGTTTAATCGCCAAGCTAATGGTGATATGGAGCCGTTACCTAATCCATCTATTGATACTGGTATGGGCTTGGAGCGTATTTCTGCTATTACGCAGGGTGTGCACAGTAACTACGAAATTGATCTTTTCCAAGCATTAATCAAAGATACCGCTCATTTGTTAGCGTGTGATGATTTAGACAATAAATCACTACGTGTTATTAGCGATCATATTCGCTCTTGTAGCTTTTTAATTGTTGATGGTGTGGTGCCGTCAAATGAAGGTCGCGGTTATGTACTGCGCCGTATTATCCGCCGTGCAATTCGCCATGGTCATAAACTTGAAGCGAAAGATCATTTCTTCCATAAACTAGTCAAGTCACTCGTTAAAGAAATGGGTGAAGCTTATCCAGAGTTAGCGCAGCAACAAGCGATTATAGAAAAATTATTACGCATTGAAGAAGAGCAGTTTGGCCGCACTCTAGATCGCGGCATGTTAATGCTTGAAGATATTTTAGCTAATTTAGACGGCGATACTGTTAGCGGTGATGATGTTTTTAAACTTTATGATACTTATGGTTTTCCAGCCGATTTAACGGCTGATATTGCCCGTGAACGCCAATTAAATATAGATCACAACGGTTTTGATGTTGCGATGAGTTTGCAACGTGAACGTGCCCAAAAAGCCAGTCAATTTGGCACTGATTATAACCAACAATTAAAGTCAGATCATAAAACCAGCTTTAAAGGTTATAACAACCATGCATATTCTGCCACCGTGGTTGAATTGTTTAATAGCCGCGAGCAGGTCGCGGTTAATCAATTAAATGCCGGAGAGCAAGGTTTAGTAATTTTAGATCATACGCCATTTTATGCTGAATCGGGCGGTCAAGTGGGTGATACCGGTTTGTTGCACCTTGATGGCGGTGTTTTTGAAGTTGAAGATACCTTTAAACTTGGCAATGCGTTTGCCCATCAAGGTATTGCGCGTACTGATGTTGGTTTAAACCGTCGTGTTAAAGCGGAAATTAACAGTGATCGTCGTGCGGATATTGTTAAAAACCATACCGCGACTCATATTTTACATGCCGCATTGCGTAAAGTATTAGGCGAGCATGTTACCCAAAAAGGTTCGTTGTGTGACAGTGAAAAATTACGTTTTGATTTTTCACACTTTGAAGGTCTCACGACGCAAGAATTACAAGATGTTGAACAAATGGTGAATAGTGAAATTCGCCGTAATCATGTTAAAGAAACTGAATCAATGTACATTGAAGACGCGAAAGCAAAAGGCGCGATGGCATTGTTTGGTGAAAAATATGACGATGAAGTACGGGTAGTGACATTAGGCGATTTTTCTACTGAACTTTGTGGTGGTGTGCATGTTGAGCGCACCGGTGATATTGGTTTATTGAAAATAATCTCAGAATCGGGCATTGCTGCTGGTGTGCGCCGTATTGAAGCAGTAACCGCAACTGGCGCGTTGGCCTATATTAACCAGCAAGGTGCTTGTTTAGCTAAAATAGCGGGCTTAGTAAAAACGGATGTGGCTAGTGTTGATACTAAGGTTGAGCAATTACTTAGTCGCTCCAAAGCATTGGAGAAAGAAGTTAGCGCCCTTAAGCAAGAATTAGCAGCACAAGCGGGCTCTGACTTAGTCAATAATGCTATTGATATTAACGGCGTGAAAGTTTTAATAGCTGATTTAGATGGTGTTGAAAGCAAAGCGTTACGTGGTATGGTTGATGAGCTGAAAAATAAAATGCAATCAGGCATTATCATGCTTGCTACAGCCAACGACGGTAAAGTTGGCTTAATTGCGGGTGTGACTAAAGACTTAGTTGCTCAAGTTAAAGCCGGTGAGTTAGTTAATATGGTCGCTCAGCAAGTCGGTGGTAAAGGCGGTGGTCGTCCTGACATGGCACAAGCCGGTGGTAGTCAACCGGAAAATATCAGTCAAGCGCTAGCTTCTGTGCAACCTTGGTTAACTGAAAAGCTGAGTTAAGCTGTTTTATAAAGTATTGTTATGAAAAGCCAATAGCATCGTGCAATTGGCTTTTTTTATAGGTCTAAACTTATTAAGAAAAAATTTACAGCGGTTAGCTTTGTATTAATTTTCACCTTATATGTTATTTAGGTGTTAACTGTAATAAAAAATATAAAAATAGCATAAAAAAACAATTCTTAGCTCTATTCAAAGTTAAGACAAGCTTGTTAGAATAAGCAGATATTTGATAACTTTTAAACACAGGAGTTTAAAGTTATCAAAAAGTGGATTTTTTCATAATATTTACTATTACTTAATAGTGTATTAAGGAAAAATTATACTAACTTCATATATTACTAGCTTATATATATTTATTTAGTGGATCTCAATTTTAATAAAAGGAAGATGTACATGTTAATATTAACACGACGCGTTGGTGAGACATTAATGATAGGTGACGAGGTCACTGTAACTGTCTTAGGCGTTAAAGGAAATCAAGTAAGAATAGGTGTTAATGCGCCGAAAGAGATCTCAGTACATCGTGAGGAAATTTACATGCGAATTCAAGCTGAGAAAGATGGTAATGAGGCATCTGGTAACGTAGGTAACGTTTAATTTATGTTATTGTAATTTTACGTTCCATAAAAAGCACCACAGTTGATGGTGCTTTTTTATGCTTTGAACACTAATTTCACCTGAAATTTGTCTCCATTGAGTGAATTGTCGGCAAACAGTGCAAAAACATCAATAAATCATTAAAAATGTTTGACTTATTTTTAAGATCCATTAGTATTCGCACCCACTGGAGAGGTGGCCGAGTGGCCGAAGGCGCTCCCCTGCTAGGGGAGTATCTGGTTTATAGCCGGATCGAGGGTTCGAATCCCTCCCTCTCCGCCATTATTTACTTTTGTGACTAATGGTTGTGAACTAGAAATTCGCTATCGGATAAGTAACGATATAAAAAACATCTTAAATTGCGGACGCGTAGCTCAGCTGGATAGAGTACCTGGCTACGAACCAGGCGGTCGCAGGTTCGACTCCTGCCGCGTCCGCCACTTTTCTCTTTTGAGAGTTTAAAAACCAGTCAATGACTGGTTTTTTTTCGCCTAAAATTTAAGTAATGAAAGACCGCGGACGCGTAGCACAGCTGGATAGCTTATGTTTGGTAGAAAGCTGCACCAACTGAATCCTGTTTTTATTTGTTAAGGTCGCAAGTTCAACCCGTATAGCAATCGCCACTTTTCTCTTTTGAGAGTAAACAAACCTAGCTTCGGCTGGGTTTTTTTATGTTTGCCCAGCGAAGCTGGCAAACCCGATAGGCTGAAAGAAGCCTTATCAC
>JAESPR010000032.1 GCA_016765685.1 Colwellia sp.
TGCTCGGCCGTATTCATCGTGCGCGTAGATAAATGGCGGTAAAACGAACGCTACGATTTTACTGTTCTTGGCAGCCACTGACGAAAATTATTAGATGGTTTTTTTAATTTATGTGCGGAATGTGGGTAATGAGGTGTAAGTTAATTTTTTACTTAGTACTCAGCTTTAGGTTGCTCATAATACTCTTTAATATTTTGTTGCTAATACTGACATCAATCTAACTCAGCAACAAGTTCGACAATCGAATTTTGAAAGTAAACTGGCGTAATGCTTTGAGTGAATGGCTCGCATTGTGAGCCTTGCTTAATGCTGTTGATTTCATCTACTGCCTTATTGAATGAATAACAATAAAGCTTATTTAACAGTCTGATGAATGGTTTGAACAACCGAAATGACTCGAAGTGTTAATGGTAATAGTTCGTGTGTTTAGTAAGTGTAAATCATTTGTTATAAGTTATTCGTTTTTGTTATTTGCTGTTGCTTTTCAATACGATTTCGTAGATTATGCGCACCGGATTAAAAAACTTACAAGTTAAGTCCATGAAAGTAGGTGTTTTTCAATATTTACTTGTACTTACAGTTTTAATGGACATTAAATGAGCAAAGAGCAAAGATTTTCATCTTCAGATATTTTACTTTCCACAACAGGTTTAGATAGCCGTATAAAATATGCCAATAAAGGCTTTTGTGATATCGCAGGGTATTCGTTAGATGAACTACAAAATGAGCCACATAATAAAGTTAGACATACTGATATGCCCAAAGCGGCATTCAAAGATTTATGGTCATCAATACAGTCTGGTAAATCGTGGATGGGCCCAGTTAAAAACCGATGTAAAAATGGCGATTATTATTGGGTAAACGCATTTGTGACACCAATAAAAGATAATAATGGTAAAGCCTATGAATACCAATCGGTGCGAACAAGGCTTGATGATGATATAAAAGAGCGCGCAACTACGCTTTATAGTCGCCTAAATAACGGGGAAACCCCTAAGCGCATAAAGATTCATACGGATATGACCTTATGGATTCAAGTTGTTTGGATGATATTGATGATGATATCTGCTTTGTCGTTTGCGGTATCAGACGTCAATTTATGGGTAGCATTACCTAATTTGATTTTTTCTCTTGTCGGTGTATTTGTTTTTTCGTTTTGGCGCAAGAAATATAAAAAAGTAATACAATTATCTAAAAATATTTTCGATAACAAGCTCATGGGTTATTTATACTCTGGTAATAATGACGATATTGGCACTATTGAATTAGCACTCAAAATGCAGAAGTCCCAGTTAAATGCGGTTGTTGGTCGGGTAAGCGATGACTCTGACAATATTACAGTTTTAGCTCAACAATCATCCAATGTGGGTAATGAGGTAGCGGAAACCTTAAGCGAACAGTCATCAGAAACTGAGCAGGTGGCAACAGCAATGAATCAAATGTCCACTACGATACAAGACATTGCTAAAATAGTGGCGCACGCCGCTGATTCTTCTCAACAAGGGTTAGATATTAGCAACAAAGGGCAAGAGGTTGTCGAAAAAACAGTTGAATCAATTACTGATTTATCAGCACAACTCACTACGGTTGATTCTGCTATAGGCCGCTTAATTAATGGCACTAAATCTATCGATACAGTCTTAAGTGAAATCAGCAGTATTGCTGACCAAACCAACTTACTCGCGTTAAATGCGGCCATTGAAGCAGCACGCGCCGGAGAGCAAGGACGAGGGTTTGCTGTGGTAGCGGAAGAGGTTCGGGCGCTTGCTCTGCGCTCGCAACAATCAACGGAAGAAATTAGTAAGTTATTAGGTCAATTGCAAAAGGAATCTGACTCAGCCACAAATGCCATGACACGAGGTAACGAATTATCAAGTATCTGCGTTGATTTAGCCAAACAAACCGGTGAATCACTACAAGCCATTAATGGTGAGGTGTCAGCGTTGGCGGATATAAACGCTCAAATAGCAACCGCAGTAGAAGAGCAGTCAGTTGTTGCTGAGCAAGTTAATAAAAATGTTATATCAATTAGAGATATGTCCTCACAAAGTGAATCAAGCGGGCTTGAATCGGTATCGTTGAGTCACTCATTGCTTGGAAAGCTAAGTGACCAGCATAGTTTACTTCAACAATTTAGATAGCGAGTGGTTGGTATAAATTTTTATATCAACCATCAACAAGTAAAAAAACAAATGTTAATTATCAGGTTTGGAAGGGATTATGCCTCATAAAATTGAAATATTAAATAAAGCAGAAATGATTAGTGTTATTTATAGTGGTGACGTTACTTTAGATGAACGAATACAAACTGTTCATGAGTTATGTCTTGATTTCAATATGTTTGAAAAATTCAAGCTACTAATTGATAACAGAAAAACAATTCAAAAAATGACGCATGTTGAGCAAACTGTTTTTGGAAGATATATTGCATCAAGAGATGAATTTAATAAGGCTTTGGTTGCGGTGGTTTCATATATTGAACAACCTTGCATCCAAGAGGTAGTTAAAGAAGCCCGCAAAAAACATTATCAAATACAACAGTTTTATTGCGAAAAAGATGCGTTAAATTGGCTGAGGGTAGCACCATAAAAGACAAAGCAAAGCTTGTGAAATTATCCGAAGATGGAAACCCTAAATTTGCCACTATCAATAAAATAGTATCGTCCTTTGGCTGTCGTTTAGCGATTGTTTAGCTGTATTAAAGCCAAATTATTAAAAAAAGTATTAAAAACAGTGTGAACACCTATTACTAACCTAGTCAGCCCCTCTGAGTCTACTAGGTTTCTTAGGCAGCCAAAACTAACGAACCCTAAAGAAACGTACAACAACTGAAAGTAATAAAAGTACAAAATAACTATGGTAAACGCTGATATAAATGTAATGATTGATGCGTAGCACACCATTTTCGATTGGTGGCGCTTGCCCATTTACTCATATTATCCATATTGCCCGCAGCATTAATATAATGTCGATTAAAATCAGTAATAATTGCTAACCAGTCATCGCTGTTAACATTAAATCGCTGAAATAATGGTTGGATGTGATCAGGAATAGCATCGCGTTTATCTTCACGAATACAGTGCCCCGTCCATTCAACTAACGCAAAATAATCCATTAATTTAAAGGGAAGACCAACTTGTTGTTTTGTATGAGGCTGATAACCAGTAAAGGGTAGTAGATTATCAGGCTGTGCTTTATCTTGTGTTAACTTGTTATTTACAGTTTGAGCAACAGTCATTAAGCGTTGTTGAATAGAAGTAAAATTAGATTGCTCTGGAGTCTCACATATTGCTGCCCTGATCGGGTTTAAATCTACATAAACCATGCAGGCTAATAGCGCGGTTTCATCAAGTAAAGCTTGAGATTTAAAACGACCCTCCCAAAACCGACCTTTACAGTTATCTTCTTTATTCGCTTGCACGGCAATGCCTTCATTCAAGCAGCGCATATACCAGCCTAAATCAAACAAACGGCTTCGCCATATTTGCACAACTTTTAACGCTTGCTGTTTTTCTGCTTGAGTAATGCCTGGTTTTGTTAACCATCTATCAACCATCACATGACCATTGAACAACTGTTTCCAACGTAAAGCTACATCAATATCAGACCAATTTTCAGCTTCTGCTTTATTCACTTTCAGCACCAAATGATAATGGTTACTCATCACTGCATACGCACAAATATTAATGGCAAAAACACTTGAAAGAAAATGAATTTTATCAACCAACCACTGCTTACGGTGATCAAAGTTTTGACCAGTAACATTATCTTCACCGCATAAAAATGCGCGACGTACACAACGACAAATACAATGGTAGTAGGGCGTTTCTTCTAAACAAACCTGTTCTTTTCTTGGGCGCGTCATGATTTTATTTGGCTGAAAAATTAAGTAATGATTTAAGTGTAGGCAGTGATTTTTAGTAAATCAAATTTAGGGGTGTCCCTTTTATTTTCTTACAAGCCCAACGCTTTGCCTGTAGAGCTGATGCCGAACGCAGTATAAACAAGATAAGTAAAAAGCTAAAATATCACCAAATATGTGGTACTCAATATATCGAGCATAAGGTTTATGACGGCAAAGGTCGTCCAAAAAAAGGAGCAAAAGTTAAACGGCTAGAGTGGCAAATCGTCGTTGATATTGAAGAAAACAGAGCAGCAATCACTCAAGCAGTAGAGCAAAAATCGTGTTTTATTTTAGCCACTAATACGAATAAAAATGAACTGACATCGATAGAAATATTAACGCATTACAAGGCTCAATCAGCGGTTGAAAGAGGCTTTAGATTTTTAAAAGACCCCTTGTTTTTTGTCTCCTCTTTATTTATCAAGAAACCAAGTAGAATAGATGCTCTGTTGATGGTCATGACCTTATCATTACTTGTTTACTCTATTGCTCAGCGTCGAATGCGAGCGAATATGAAAAAAATAGAAGCCACTATCCCTAATCAAATAAATCAAGAGACAGCAACTCCCACTTTACGCTGGGTGTTTCAATGCTTTGATGGTATAAATTTCATTCAAGAAGGTGACGATTATTTTTATGAAAAATTCGAACTTGATGGCCTAAATGATCTCAGGGAAAAGATAGTCAAACTTATTGGCGGTCATGCATTGCATTTATATAAAATAAAAAAAGTTGCTTAGGGGCTGATCAATGTCTGCTTAAATTATGTGAATGAGCGGCAAGTTGAAATGAAAGTGTTCCTTGCTAATCCACATGTTGCCATGGATACCAATCACCTTGAACGGGCATTACGTGTCATCCCCATGGGACGAAAAAATTATCTTTTTTGTTGGAGTGAA
>JAESPR010000089.1 GCA_016765685.1 Colwellia sp.
GTAATGGTTGCTATTATGCTTGATTCACCCGATAAGGTGGATGCTTTTTATCATAAAGCCATTGAACTTGGTGGTACATGTGAAGGAGAGCCAGGTCTTCGTGCTGAATTAGACGGTTTTTATGCGGGATATTTTCGTGACTTAGACGGTAATAAACTTAACGCCTTTCATCTGGATATGCCTGAATAATCGTTCATCTTATTGCCATTGAGCCCGACTTTGTTGTCAAACGTGCCCATTGACTATAGTCAACTCCGCGCGTTTTTCTAAAATTCGAACCCAATGACTGCAATATGAATTGTTATTATCTTCATTATTAGGAACAAAAAATATGCACAAAAAAACCAGCTATTCGTTAATCGAATACTGGTTTTAGTATTTTTAAGCTTATTTCGCTTTTTAAACTATCTAGCGCGGAAAGTAATGCGACCTTTAGATAAATCGTATGGCGTTAATTCAACCGTTACCTTATCACCAGTTAAAATACGAATGTAGTTTTTACGCATTTTACCTGAAATATGAGCGGTAACCACGTGGCCATTCTCTAATTCAACTCGGAACATAGTGTTTGGTAAGGTATCTAAAACCGTACCTTGCATTTCAATATTTTCTTCTTTCGCCATGGGGCGCTAAACCTCTATATGTTGTGCAGATAAGCCATAAGATCTAGTAAAATTATTAGAACTTGTAGCTGATAAAAAAAGCTGCGCGAATGATGCCTAATTGCACGGTCAAAGTAAAGCTTTGTACTTGTTTATTTATTCTATAAGATTCAAATTTTGCTACCACTGTTATTTTTAACAAGTAACCATTCTTGCTTTACAAATTTTTCAAAAGGAAAATAACGGTTTTTATAATTCATTTTTTGACAATCATCAATTTGATAACCTAAGTATAAATACGGCAAACCTTGCTGTTTACATAACTCTATTTGCGTCAAAATTGAAAATGTACCTAACCCTTGTTTTTTAAAGTCGGGGTGATAAAAAGTATAAACGGCTGACAAGCCATTGCTCAGCACATCGGTAACCGCGACACAAACAAGTTGTTTTTCGCCGTCAAGCGTTAACCAAGTTTCAATAAAAAGTTGCTGGGTTAACTTACTGGCGAGAAAACTTTGAAACTGCTGATAATTAGGTGGGAACATACTGCCATCTTGATGACAGCTATTGATATATTTTTCATAAAGATCATAATAGTTATCTTGCAGCTGCTTGGATGTGTTGACGTTAAAATGGGCATTACGTTTCAATGAGCGCTTTTGGCTTTTAGAGGGGGTAAAATCATCAACCAGCACACGAATAGACTGACAGGCATTACAATGTGGGCAGTGGGGGCGATAGGTTTGTTCACCACTACGTCTAAAGCCTTGCATCATTAATAAACTATAACTTTGACTGTTTTGTAAACGCTCATCAACGGCAATTAATAAGCGCTCTTCTTGCTCAGGTAAATAACTGCAAGGAAACGTTTTGGTAATACCCACTTTAAAACTACTATCGTTCATACTACGGCTATTGATCACTTATTTATGGAACGCTCGATCATCAGTATAGCTCTCTTGCTTGCCAAAAGTTTGCAACAACAGCTTTATTTATCGCTGTTTGCTTGATTTCGATAAAATGATCTCGCGATATTTCTACCGCGCCCATATCGCTTAGAAAAGGGTTGAGTAACTGACAATCAATAAAATCAACCTTGATTGAACTTAATAAATTGGCTAAAGCAATTAAGGCAAATTTAGAGGCATTGTTTTGCGTATAAAACATTGACTCGCCAGAGAAAAATCCATTAATAGCGATACCATATAGACCGCCAACCAAATCTTGTTTAGTTGAGTCATTATCAGTTGCTTGCCAAACTTCAATAGAATGGGCGTGACCTAATTGATGTAGCTTGATGTAAGCCGCTTGCATCTCGGGTAAAATCCAAGTGCTATCATCACGAAAAGGTGCATTAGCGCATTGTTTAATAACTTGCTTAAAAGCGGTGTTCAAGGTGATTTTGTAGGGGGATTTTTTAAGCGCTTTACGTAACGTACGATTGATTCGTAAATGTTTAAGTTTAATAATCGCTCTAGGGTTAGGTGACCACCACATCAAGGGATCATTGTCACTGAACCAAGGAAATATGCCCTGACTATAGGCTGATAGTAGCCGTTGGGGTGACAAATCACCGCCAACAGCCAATAAACCATTGGGCTCGTCTAGGGCACAATCCAAGGGAGGGAAAGCCAAATTTCTTTGGTTGAGTTGATAAAGCATTTGGCTCATTTGTGTTCTTTTATTACTTGCCTATGTAGATAACCTGTCGTGCCTCGCTTTGCTCGTGACGACCTACAGTCTATTGTGCGTCTAAATAACGCTCTGCGTCTAACGCCGCCATACAACCGGCACCCGCAGAAGTAATGGCTTGACGATAAATATGATCAGCCACATCACCAGCGGCAAAAATGCCTTCAATACTGGTTTGAGTCGCATTACCCTCGGTACCACTTTGAATAGTTAAATAACCATTTTTCATGACTAACTGTTCGGCAAAAATATCGGTATTAGGTATATGACCAATGGCGATAAAAACACCGGCAACGTCAATTTCTTCAGTAACATCAGACTTTGTATTTTTTAAACGTAAACCGGTTACGCCCATTTTGTCGCCTAATACTTCATCTAAAGTGCGATCCGTATGTAGAACAATATTGCCATTTTTAACTTTCTCATTTAAACGATCAGTTAATATTTTTTCAGAACGAAAAGTATCACGACGGTGCACTAAATGAACTTCACTGGCAATATTTGACAAATAAAGCGCTTCTTCAACAGCAGTATTACCACCACCGACAACGGCAACCTTTTGGTTTTTATAAAAGAAACCGTCACAAGTAGCACAAGCTGAAACACCACGTCCCATAAACGCTTCTTCTGAAGGTAAACCTAAATATTGTGCTGAAGCGCCAGTACAAATGATTAAAGCATCACAGGTATAATCACCATTATCACCCGTTAGTGTGAAAGGACGCTTGGAAAAGTCGACCTTGTTGATATGGTCAAAAACAATTTCAGTATCAAATTTTTCCGCATGTTTTTGCATACGATCCATTAATGCTGGGCCGGTTAAATCATCAGCGTCACCCGGCCAGTTTTCTACGTCGGTTGTCGTGGTTAGCTGACCACCTTGTTGCATTCCCGTAATCATCACAGGTTTTAAGTTGGCGCGAGCCGCATATACCGCTGCGGTATAACCTGCAGGGCCTGAGCCTAAAATAAGTAGCGGGCAGTGTCTAACGTCGCTCATGAAATCTCCAGAATTTGTTTTAAATAATTAATTAACTTTATTGATTGGGATGATAAGGAAATAAAGCAAGGGGGTAAATAACTTGTTTGTTATATGCTAAACAAAAAAAAGAGCGCTTTTTGCTTAAGTGTAAGCAAAAGTGCGCTCTTTACTGCACAGGTTGAGCTGCGCACTGTAACCGTATTATGTCAAACTAGACGTTTAACGCGACACTTGGTTCAACATACTCATAACCTAATACATCAGCAACAGGTTTATAAGTGATTTTACCATGGGCAACATTTAATCCGGCTAATAAATGTTCATCATCGAGTAAAGCTTGCTTAGCACCTTTGTTGGCAATGGTTACCGCAAACGGCATGGTGGCATTGGTTAAAGCCATAGTCGACGTGCGAGCGACACCACCGGGCATGTTAGCCACGCAATAATGCACTACATCATCAACAACATAAGTAGGGTTTTGATGTGTGGTTGCTTTTGATGTTTCAAAACAACCGCCTTGATCAATAGCCACATCAACAATAACAGCGCCTTTTTTCATCATTTTGATGTGTGTTTTAGTGACTAATTTAGGGGCGGCGGCCCCCGGAATTAATACTGCACCAATCACTAAGTCAGCTTCAACAATGAGTTGATCCATGGCATCAGCAGTTGAATAAACAGTTTTCAAACGACCATCAAATTCAGTGTCTAATTGACGTAAACGTGGTAGAGACTTATCTAAAATAGTAACGTCTGCACCCATGCCTACTGCCATACGAGCAGCTTGAGTACCAACAACACCACCACCAATAACTAGCACTTTAGCGGGCGCAACGCCGGGAACACCACCTAATAAAGCACCTAAACCGCCTTGTGCTTTTTCTAAAGCATGAGCACCGGCTTGAATCGACATACGGCCAGCAACCTCAGACATTGGTGCTAATAAAGGTAAACCACCCGTCGATGCGGTTACCGTTTCATAAGCAATACAGATTGCTTTCGAGGCAACTAATAATTCAGTTTGCTGTGGATCTGGTGCTAAATGTAAGTAAGTAAATAAAATTTGCCCTGAACGAAGCATCTTACATTCAACTGGCTGTGGTTCTTTTACCTTGATAATCATATCAGCGGTCGCGAATATTTCTGCAGCACTGTCAATAATTTTTGCACCCGCAGTGATATATTGCTCATTGTCGAAACCAATCGACGCACCGCCATTATGTTCAACAATCACCTGGTGACCATTGACGACTAATTCTTTAACACCTGCAGGGGTTAAGCCAATACGATACTCGTGGTTTTTAATTTCTTTAGGTACACCAATAATCATAATATTCTCTCTTAAGTTTAACTTATACCAATTGCACTAACTAAATGATCATTTTCAAATGGTCTAAATATCCAATAACTTCGTTGCTTTCAATCCCAATAGCCAGCTATTGCTCAATCAAGCGCCTTGTTCTTGAAAATTCATTCTCATTGAAATCTGTACCCTTAATTAATCCAAATGGTATTATTGTAGTAACTTGTTATCAAGTTCTTATTTTAGATGCGACTAGTATAGGTGTAACTTACCAGTTTAACCTGTCGTAATTTTAAACAAGGCGATATATACTGCTATATACTGATGTAACTATAGTGATATATAAAAGATGACTTCGATCATATATAAACCATTAGACAGAATTGATAAAAATATTTTGGTTGAGTTACAACAAGATGGACGACTCTCTAATGTAGAACTTTCAAAACGGGTTGGCCTAAGCCCAACACCTTGTTTAGAAAGAGTAAAACGTTTAGAAAAAGAGAAGTATATAACGGGCTATCAAGCTAATTTGAATCCAACTAAATTAGATCTCGCTTTGTTAGTGTTTGTTGAAATCACCTTAACTAAAACTAGCCCAGATGTTTTTGATGACTTTGCCGCTGCAGTCCATGAACTTGGTGTTATTCAAGAATGCCACTTAGTGTCTGGTGATTTTGATTTTCTGTTAAAAACTCGGGTAAAAGATATGTTAGCGTATCGGCAATTATTAGGAGATACCTTATTAAGGTTACCCGCGGTAAGTGAAAGTAGAACCTACGTGGTTATGGATGAAATAAAATCCAGTAATATCTTACCAATCGAGCGATAATTTGTTATTTTAACCTTTATAGTCTTACTTCATTTTATATGAATAATTTCTCATGGAATTTTAATTGTCTTCAGAACTAGTGAAAAATACAGACGAAACTTATCGCGACAAAGATAAACCTTTAACTAAACAGTTAACAGGCGTACAACGCTTACTTGAAACTGGTTTACTTTTTTTTAGCGTTTTTGCCATGTTTTTAATGTTGGCATTATTTAGTTTTGACGCTGCTGATCCCGGCTGGGCACAAACTGGCTACCAAACCCCGGTGAGAAACCTTGGTGGTGCTGTGGGGGCTTACCTTGCTGATTTACTACTTAACTTATTTGGTTTTGTTGCCTACACCTTACCTTTTGTAGTGGCTATTATTGGCTGGTTACTATTTCAAAAATTTCATCAATTAATGCAACTAGATTACTTAACCCTAGGTTTAAAGCTTATCGGTTTTATCCTGTTTTATTTAGGCATTACTTCATTAGCGAGTATGAACTTTGATGATGTTTTCTATTTCTCAGCGGGTGGTATATTAGGCGATGTATTAAGTAAAACCTTGCTGCCCTATTTTTCTTTTGTTGGTAGCACCTTAGTGTTTTTAATGTTTAGCTGTGCAGGCTTTGTTTTATTAACCGGTTTCTCTTGGCTTCAATTTATTGATAATGTGGGCCGTTATACCATCGCGGGCTTAATGTTTTTACAGAGAATTCCTCGCGTGATTAAAGATACATTTGGTGTTGGTGATACAGTTAAAACTAACCCTATTGAAGAAAATTCGAATGATGTAAAAGATAACATTACAGCGCCTAATAAAGCAGAATCAACCAAGAAAAAAACACCCAAACCGTTAATAATAACTAATTCAAGCAGAATAGATAAAGAGCCGCAAGAGCCCTTTGTCGATATTAATGACCTTATGGGCGGCCCGCTTGAAATTAATGTGCAAGAGCATGTTGACGAAGCAGAAATTACCGCCGCTTTTGCCGATGTTGAGAAAATTGACGTGGCTGATGACCAGCAGCAACGCGGCGAACTATCGACTAGTTCTGATAATAGCCAAATAAATTTAGTTGCCAGTAGTGATGAAACATTTGCGGGTATGCCGTCTATTGATTTACTTGATCGTGCTGACAAGGCAAAAAACCCGATAAACCACGAAGAGTTAGAGCAGGTGAGTCGCTTAGTTGAAGCTAAATTGCTTGATTTTAAAGTACAAGCACAGGTGGTTGCGGTTTATCCAGGCCCCGTGATAACTCGTTTTGAACTTGATTTAGCACCGGGTATGAAAGTCAGTAAAGTTAGCTCGTTATCAAAAGATTTAGCCCGTGCATTATCGGCTATCAGTGTGCGTGTGGTGGAAGTGATCCCCGGTAAGTCGGTGATTGGTTTAGAGCTGCCGAACAAACACCGAGAAATAGTACGTTTAAGTGAAGTTATTTCCTGCCCAGAATTTGAACAGTCAAGTTCGCCATTAACTATGGTGCTTGGTAAAGATATTGCCGGTGAGCCGGTGGTGGTTGATTTAGCAAAAATGCCACATTTATTGGTGGCAGGCACCACAGGATCAGGTAAGTCGGTTGGTGTTAATACTATGATTGTTAGTTTGTTATATAAGTCGACTCCTGAAGATGTGCGCCTGATCATGATTGACCCTAAAATGCTTGAATTAAGCGTTTATGAAGGTATTCCTCATTTATTAACTGAAGTTGTTACCGACATGAAAGATGCCGCTAATGCATTACGTTGGTGTGTGGGTGAAATGGAGCGACGTTACAAACTCATGTCGGCGTTAGGTGTGCGTAATTTAAAAGGCTATAACAAAAAAGTGCTAACGGCTATTGCCGAGGGTGAGCCGATGATAGACCCATTATGGCAAGCGAGTGATGGTTTAGATCAAACCCCACCGTTATTAGAAAAGTTGCCCAGCATAGTGGTTATTGTTGATGAATTTGCTGACATGATGATGATTGTTGGTAAAAAAGTAGAAGAATTAATTGCCCGTATTGCGCAAAAAGCGCGTGCCGCGGGTATTCATTTGATCCTTGCCACCCAACGTCCTTCGGTTGATGTAATTACCGGTTTGATTAAAGCCAATATTCCAACCCGTATGGCGTTCCAAGTTTCCTCAGGTTTGAACTCACGCACTATCTTAGATCAGCAGGGCGCAGAGCAGTTATTGGGGATGGGCGATATGCTCTATTTACCACCGGGTACCGGCGTACCAACCCGTGTACATGGTGCTTTTATTGACGATCATGAAGTACACGCGGTAGTTAAAGACTGGAAGTTACGCGGTGCGCCTAACTATATTGAAGAAATTTTAGCCGGTGGTAGTGACACTGATATGTTATTACCGGGCGAACAAGCAGAAGACAGTGAAGGTGAAGATATTGATGCACTATATGATGAGGCGGTCAATTTTGTCACTGAAAAACGTCGAGTATCTATATCAAGTGTACAAAGACAATTTAGAATCGGTTATAACCGCTCAGCCAGAATTGTCGAGCAAATGGAAAACCAAGGTGTGATCTCTACGGCAGCTAACAATGGTGCCCGTGAAGTTTTAGCACCACCCCCGATTAGAGATTAAGAGCGCTTGTTTTTTACGCTACTTGAAAAACTCAACTTAATAGCTTGATCTGAAAAGCTTAATTTTAAAGATAAATACGGAAAAAATGACTATCAAAAATGTTAAATTGTTTGCTCTAGCAATCGTACTAAACTTCCCGATTACTAACCTAGTAACAGCCCATGAGTTATCAACGTTACCTGAGAATATTCAGCAACCCACTCAATTGTCTGTTAATGCTAAAACTACGCTAATGGCTAAACTTGCCAATCTAGACCATTTTAGCGCTAACTTTACCCAAGAAGTATTAAGTGAGTCAGGGGAAGTGCTTGAACAAAGCTCAGGTAAGCTAGCCATTAGCAAACCCAATTTAGCACATTGGCAAACTTTAGCGCCTGACGAGCTTAGTATTGTTTCAGACGGTACTGATGTTTGGTTTTATAATCCTTGGATTGAACAAGTGAGTGTTTATTCCTTGTCTGCTGCCATTGCTAAAACACCTATCTTATTATTGACCAGTAAAGATGAAACATTGTGGCAACAGTACCATGTCACTCAACAAATGGTCACTAAAGAAACAGTCACTAAAACAAGTCAGAATACAGGTGATAGTTTTGTGATCACTGCAAAAGATACTAATAGCCAAATTAAAAGCTTAACCTTATACTTTTACTCGAACGAAAAAGGCGGTCAGCTAAAACAGTTTTCTTTTTTAGATGCCACCGGACAGTTAAGTCATATCAAACTAAGCGATTTTGACGCACAACATGCACCCAAAAGCAGTTTGTTTAACTTTATTGTGCCTGCAGGCGTGCAAGTAGATGATCAACGATAATCCACAAGCGAGTTTATTTGCGGGAGAGCAAGAAGATCAAGATACTGCTCTTAATGCATCAGCTAACCAGTCTGCACCTGATACTGTAACCTTGGCAGCGCCTCTTGCAGCACCTTTAGCTGCGAGAATGCGGCCACAAAATTTAACCGATTATGTTGGTCAACAACATATGTTAGGTGAAGAATCACCTTTGCGCCTTGCTATTGAACAAGGTCATTGTCATTCGCTTATTTTTTGGGGTCCACCGGGCAGTGGCAAAACCACCTTAGCCGAAATTATTGCTCACCATGTTAATGCCAAAGTGATCAGGCTCTCAGCCGTAACCTCAGGCATTAAAGACATTCGCCTTGCTATCGAGCAAGCTAAAATAAGAACAAGCAATGACAGTGGTAATAATCGCACTTTGCTTTTTGTTGATGAAGTGCACCGCTTTAATAAATCTCAACAAGATGCTTTTTTACCCTTTATTGAAGACGGCACCATTATTTTTATTGGCGCGACCACCCAAAACCCCGCCTTTGAGTTGAATCAAGCCATTTTGTCACGTGCTCGTGTCTATACCTTAAAAAAACTTAATTGCGATGAATTAGCACAAGTACTAACCAGAGCACTCGCTTTTATATCAACAGAACAGAAAATTTGCATTAACATTGACGATGATGCTCAGCAGAGTTTATTAAATCGTAGCGATGGCGATGCCAGACGTTTACTCAACTTGTTAGAAAATTGTTTTGATAGTCAAGAAAGTTCACTATCAACCAATAACCGTAACATAACGATAACCGTGAAGTTAATTGCTCAAGTCGCGGGCAGTAAAATAGCCCTTTATGATAAAGGCGGTGATGCTTTTTATGACTTAATTAGCGCTTTTCATAAGTCAGTTCGTGGCTCAGACGCTGATGCAGCGCTTTATTGGTATGCCAGAATTTTAACCGGTGGCGGTGATGCCTTATATGTCGCAAGGCGATTGTTAGCCATTGCCAGTGAAGATATAGGTAATGCCGACCCTCGCGCTATGCAATTAGCCATCAATGCTTGGGATACCTTTCATCGCGTCGGACCAAGTGAAGGTGAGCGAGCCATTGCCCAAGCGGTGGTTTATATGGCGTTAGCACCGAAAAGTAATGCGGTTTATATGGCGTTTAGTCAAGCAAAAGTTTTAGCCGAGCAAACGTCAAGTTTAGATGTGCCCGATCATTTAAAAAACTCAACCAGTGAAATTACCAAAAACTTAGGTCATGGTGTTGATTACCGCTACGCCCATAATGAGGTAAACGCTTTCGCTGCAGGTGAAAACTATTTTCCAGAGGCACTCGCACAAGCAAATAGCTATAATACTGCGCTTTATCAGCCCAGTGATCGCGGTTTAGAAAAGCAGTTAAAAGAAAAACTCAATTATTTAAAACAACTAAACCAAAATAGTACCGAACAAAGATATGAGCAACGTGATGAGCTACTTGATGAGTAATACTATTAGTAACTTCACTATTTATGCTTTTGTCGCCCTTGGCGGGGCAGGTGGCGCTAGTTTGCGTTTTTATATTTCACAATTAGTGTTAAATTGGCTTGGAAAAGGGTTTCCTTTTGCGACATTGATGGTTAATATCTCCGGCTCATTTATTATGGGTTTGTTATATCAATTAATAGAACATGAAATTATCGACATACATGTTCATAGAACCTTAATTGGTATTGGATTTTTAGGTGCTTTTACCACATTCTCAACATTTTCATTAGACTCCTTGTTGTTAATACAACAAGGCGACTTACTTAAAGCGGGCATTAATATTTTATTAAATGTCTCGCTTTGTATAGCCGCAGCAGGGCTAGGACTTTATTTAGTTTCAACCTTAGCTAAATAGAAAATTATTGTAGGTGAGGCTTTAGGACAATATGCTCAGGAGAATATGCGTCCTGCATTCTCGAATAAGTCACATCCATGTGACGTCATGCATTGTCTAATAAGCTACATCCGTGTAGCGTAGCCTTACATCGTAAGCATTAATGCTCACCTACGTGACCACTTTACATTTTAATTTTAGACTTTAACAAATACGTGAACCATTATGCTTGATGCCAAAAAACTTAGAACAGATTTAGACAATATTGCCACACAATTAGCAAAACGTGGTTTTATCCTTGATACGGCCACATTAACTGCACTAGAAGAGCAGCGTAAAGCCATACAGGTTAAAACTCAGGAATTACAAAATGAGCGTAATACACGTTCAAAATCTATTGGTCAGGCAAAAGCGCGTGGTGAAGATATAGCGCCATTATTAGCCGCTGTTAGCCAACTTGGTGCTGATTTAGATGCGGCTAAAACTGAGCAAGATGAAGTATTAGCTAAAATTAATGCTATTGCTAGCGCATTGCCTAACTTATTAGCTGAATCGGTGCCGGTAGGTAAAGATGAAGATGATAATGTTGAAATAAAACGCTGGGGCACACCACGTGAATTTGATTTTGAAGTAAAAGATCACGTTGACTTAGGTTTAGCCATTGGTAAAGGTTTAGATTTTGAAAGCGGCGCAAAATTAGCCGGTACTCGTTTTGCGGTAATGCGCGGTAAAATTGCCAAATTACATCGTGCACTAGCTCAGTTTATGCTTGATATGCACACTGAAGAACATGGTTATCAAGAAATGTACGTGCCATATTTAGTGAATGAACATTCTTTATACGGCACTGGGCAATTGCCCAAGTTTGGTGAAGACTTATTTCACACTAACTTGTCAGGTAAAAAATTCTCGCTTATTCCCACCTCAGAAGTGCCGTTAACCAATATCTACCGTGATGAAATTATTGATGAGGCTGAGTTGCCCATTAAAATGGCCGCACATACGCCTTGTTTTCGAAGTGAAGCTGGCTCGGGTGGTCGTGATATTCGTGGTCTTATTCGCCAACACCAGTTTGATAAAGTAGAAATGGTGCAACTCGTTAAGCCAGAAACATCAATGGCTGCTCTTGATGAGTTAACAGGTCATGCTGAAACAATACTTGAAAAGTTAGAGCTACCCTATCGTACTATGGTGTTATGTAGTGGCGATGTTGGTTTTAGTGCCACCAAAACTTTTGATTTAGAAGTATGGTTACCAGCACAAAATACCTATCGAGAAATTTCGTCTTGCTCAAACATGGGCGCATTTCAAGCGCGCCGTATGCAAGCACGTTTTCGCAATAGTGAAACCAATAAACCTGAATTATTACATACTTTAAATGGCTCAGGGCTAGCGGTAGGGCGAACCTTAGTGGCTGTTTTAGAAAACTACCAACAAGCAGATGGCAGCATTGATATACCGAGAGTATTACAACCTTATATGAATGGCTTAACGAAAATAAGTTAGCTGTCATCATTGCGAGCTACCCGTATTTTGCGGGTAGTTCTTTATATTATGATGAAAGTATTACCCACAAAATTTTGCCACATCGTTGCAATAAATTAATGATGATCGGGTCTATTAATTTGATCTATTGATTTTTATCGTTAACTTTAAGGGACACTCTTTTGCTAAAAACACTCCGTAACCTCGCTATTCAAGCATTGATTTTTTTTGCTATTTTTCAAGCGCTCTCATTTCTTCGTGAAACCAGTATGCTTTCTACTGATACTCAGCTATCGTCAACCAATAAGTTATTGTTTACCCAAGTACCGACCTTAATGGGAGAAACAATATCGTTAAATTCACAAGGTAAAAATACCGTACTTTATTTCTTTGCCCCTTGGTGCCAGGTTTGCCATGCTAGCATTGGCAACCTACAAGCCTTATATGAGAAAAATGAACAGCTTGATGTTATTGCCATTGTTTTAGACTACAGCAGTATTGATGAGGTAATGAGTTTTACCAAACAACATCAATTAACGTTTCCTATTGCTTTAGGTAATGAAAAAATTAAACAAGCTTTCTCAATTACAGGTTATCCAAGTTACTATGTAATTGGTGAAGAAAATTCAATTATAGGCAAGTCTTTGGGATATTCTTCAGAGTTAGGGCTTTATTTGCGATCTTTATAATTGAATTACCCTAACGGTATAGTGATCTGAATCCTGTTTGTGTACACTGTTGCTTTCATTTTTATCTTATAGAACGCAAAGGCTTTTTCAATGATGCAAAACTCAACTGTACAAATATCCGACAATTTTGACAGCGGTAATATCCGTGTTATTGATGCAAGTAACGCTAACAACATTCAACTAGAAATAAAACACGATAATCAATCTGAATTTTATCAATGGTTTCATTTTAAACTACAAACTGATATTTCCTCAACGAATGATCGCCAAGAGCATGTTATTCATTTAACCAATGCCGGAAAATCAGCTTATGTTGAAGGCTGGCAAGATTACCAAGCGGTTGCTTCTTATGACAGAGACCACTGGTTTCGAGTACCGACAAGTTATGACGGTGAAAAGCTCACTATTACTTTAACGCCAGAATATGATTCGGTCTATTTCGCTTACTTTTCTCCTTATAGTTACGATCGCCACCAAGACTTACTGCACAACGCGCAAATGCACCTAGATTGTCAGTTGCAAGTATTGGGTCAAACCATTGATGGCCGCGATATAAGCTTGTTAAAAATTGGTGAAGAAGGCGAGGGGAAACGTGTTATTTGGCTAACAGCGCGCCAACATCCCGGTGAAACGATGGCAGAGTGGTTTATTGAAGGTTTTCTTGACCGTTTATTGGATGAAGATGATGGTGTCGCCCGTGCCTTATTAAACAAAACGGTATTTTATATTGTACCTAACATGAACCCAGACGGCAGTGTGCGTGGTCATTTACGTACTAATGCGGTTGGTACTAACCTAAATCGTGAGTGGTTAGCGCCAAGTATGGAGCGCAGCCCTGAAGTTTATCTAGTGCGTCAAAAAATGCTTGAAACCGGCATAGATATGTTTTTAGATGTACACGGTGATGAGGCTCTACCGGTTAACTTTTTAGCTGGTTGTGAAGGTGTTGTTAACTATGATGACCGTCATAAAGCCCTTGAAGATAAATTCAAAACCATTTTATTGTCATTAACGCCTGAATTTCAAGATGAACGCGGTTATGATAAAGACGAACCCGGCAAAGCTAACCCAACGGTGGGAACTAACTGGGTTGGCAATCAATTTAAGTGTTTAGCTTACACTATAGAAATGCCATTTAAAGATAACGATTTATTACCTGATTACTCTATGGGTTGGTCTGATATTCGTAGTAGTTTGTTAGGACGTGACTTTTTAACAGGTGTGTTTCACATGGTTGATGACTTAAGGTAGTAAGAATATTCAAACTAATTACTATCAAAGTTGTAAATAATTATACCCAAACGACTTCAAAATGCTTGTTCAGGACTGCTGAGCAACTCATAATCAAGGCGCATCTTTTTATTAATGGTTATTCCCTTAAAAACAGATGCAACGACGAGTATGATTTGCTCAGAAGTCCCCTGGGGGTTGGTTTAGAAACGTTTTATGCTACGTTATTGATTTTGACAAGGGAACAACCATTCTCTACAATCAATGCCTTGCCTAATACGTTTCTAATTCCAAC
>JAESPR010000033.1 GCA_016765685.1 Colwellia sp.
CGCAACTCATGGCGTCATGGCCTTGCCCAATAAAGGCATCCCGGACGGTCCCGCTAAATTCACAAGCAACCAAAATTTTCATCGTTTGTTTCTCCAACTGGCTAAATTTATGTGAGCAGTCGCTCAGCAGGTGAAGCCGCTCTGCTTTCGTCTATTTGATCGACTTGTTTAAGAGCCGTTACGTAATCCAAAATATTTTGTCGCAAGATTGTTTTGGGTGCGGGCAGAACAGCCCGTCTTTTAAGGGTTCTATTTTGAAAATACAGCCATTGACGGCCATAGATGACCCGTTGCCCGGCGGCAAAGATCAGCATGTCACCGGGGATAACCCGTCCAAACAAACCTTTTCGAATACCCGGCAGGCTCATGCATTCATCCGCCGTCATTAACGCGCGCGAAACTTCAGAAATTGAATCTGAAACGCTACTGCCACCCTTGCCATGGGATCGAGACCGTTTATTTTGCACGATGGTTGTCTTGCCCGTGAGGTCAGAAAGCAACCTTGCGGTTTCAATTTTATTGGGGGCGTAAGCAATGCGGATGTGACAATTGGACGTGACGGATTCTTCGCGCCCATATTCTTTTTGAAGCTGGGTTAAGTCCTGCACGATGATGTAGGCTTTGAGGCCATAGCCCGCCATGAAGGCCAAGGCCTTTTCATAGATCTCTAATTTGCCAATGGAGGTGAATTCATCAAGCATGAGCAACAAACGGTGTTTGTAATGTTTCTTAGCCTTCCCATTTTCAAATTCCATATCTGCCGTAAGGCGCGTTAAAAACTGGTTCATCAAGATACGGATCAAGGGTTTTAAACGTTGGATTTCTGAAGGGGGGATGATGATGTAAAGACTGGTCGGTTGATCACCGTTCATCAAGTCCGCAATGCGAAAATCACAGGCGGACGTATTGGCCGCGACAATGGGGTCTGAATACAATGCCAATTGCACGGTTGCGGAACTGTGCACACCGCTGCGCTCTGAGCTGGCGCGTTTTTGCATGCGCCCGGCACTGCGCTGAATTTCTGCGTTTACGGTTTTACGTCCATGGTCAAATTTAGCCATGTCGGCGAGCAGGCGATCAAACCCAGCATCAGAATTTTCGCCTTCCGTATCTTCTTCATGACCAACGGACATAAAGCCGTGAACATCAGCAAGTGTTGCTGTGCGCTTTTCAAACTTTTTAATCCGGTACAACACATGCAATATGGCGGCGGACAACCATTCCCAACCGGACTGCATCCAAAAGTCTTTTAGGCCCTTGCCGTCTGGATCGATGATCATGGACGCGATGTTTTGACAGTCGGCAATCTCGTGATCGGTGTTTAAGCGCACTTCGGCGAGCGGGTTGTAACGCACAGAGCCAGAAATTGCCGCCGGATCAAAGCGAATAACGCGTTGACCAATGGATTGTCGCCAGCCTGCCGAAAGGGCATAATTTTCACCCTTGATGTCGAGCACCAGCACGGAGTCTTGCCACGTTAGCAATGTTGGTAAAACCAGCCCCACACCTTTGCCAGACCTTGTCGGGGCAAAGCACAAAACATGTTCAGGGCCATCGTGGCGCAAAGGCCGGGTTCTGAAAATGCCTTTCCAGCCGCCAACCACCACTCCCTTTCTTTTTAAAAGACCTGCTTTGCGCACATCTTGTCTTTTGGCCCACCGGGCAGAGCCGTGGGTGTTGCGGGCATCGGTGTGGCCATGAACGGTTTTTGATCCTGGCCGCATTTGAAAAAATGTGATGCAGGTGAGGGTTAAAAAGAGGCCGATGCCCGTGGTCCAAAGAGACAGCAACAACGAGCCCGGCATTTCCCCTGTTTTGATGATGACTTGAACGAGCCATATCCACCAGCGGGAATCCAGAGCATTAAAACCAACGGCCAGATTCCATTGGGCAAAAAGAATTGTGAGACCCAAAACCAGACATAGTAAAAGTGAGGCACGATACAAAAACACGATTATACCTCCTTGCCGTCTTGAAAAACAAAACGATCATTTTTAGGCTCAAAAATATCGGTGATGCGTCGCCATCCATTGGGGGCACGTTTGATTTGCACAACAACATCCACCAGTTCGCATAAAAACTCTGGTACGCGAGGCATGGTTTCTCCGGCCCAAGCGATGTTTTGATCGAACTTTCTGTGAATGGCTTGGTGGGGTGAGCCCGCGTGGATCGTACACATAAACCCGGTCATGCCCGCATTGAGCACGGCCAAGGCGGCAAAAGCATTGAGGGTGGAGATTTCACCAAAAATGGGATGATCAGGTGTGGCGCGCATCAGGTGGTCGTAAAGCTGGCGGTAATTTAACATGCCCGTTTGGCCGCTGGTTTCTCGTTCAGCCAACAAACCAACCCCATCCCAAAACTTTTCAATATGAAGTTCCGGTGTGTCTTCAATGGCAATGATGCGTCGATTGGCGGGAATTGTTGCCAGCAGCATGTTGAGCAGGGTGGTTTTGCCCGTGTTGGTGCCGCCAGAAATAATGATGTTTTGCTCACATTTTATGGCATCAAGCAGGTAATCTTTGATGATGCCTTCAACTCCAATTTGTTCCCAAGTGGGGGTGAAGGGATGTTTGCAACGGATCGCCAATGAAATTCCCGATTGAACAGATGATCCCAGCAAGCATTCAAAACGGTGACCGCCCGGCAACACACAAGATAATTTTGGATGTGTTTCAATATCGAATTTATGGCCGTGCAGGTTTGACAATGCCTTGCAAATGGTTTCGATCTTGGCGATGGACAGGTCAGGTGCATTTAGGGATTTTTTGCCCCGCCCGCGTCTGTCCATCGTTACAACACCGGGATAAACCATACGGATTTCAACCGTATTGGTGCTTTTGTAAAAGCCGGAAAGTGGGGCCAGAACATTTTCCAATAAAGGGGAGCTGTTGATTGCGATTGTGCGTTTTGTATTTGTCATGACCCCACCCTCAATATAAAAAATTGGCACTTGATTTGAGCGCGCCGATATCTGTTCCCGTTGGGGGATTTACAGAAGGGGGAGGGAAATTTGTTGAGACTCTTTGCACATTTGCATTGAGGTAAGACATGTTTGTCGTGCTGGTAAAATACCATGCACCACCTGTGTAGGCACAACCTGGTCCAAGATAGGCCCCAGTGACACGATTGTTTCCAAACAAAAACGTCGTTGGAGATATTCTCGTTTCTTCAGAAATGACAACACCATCTTCTCGAACCATTTGGCGCGTTGCTTTGTAACGTGCATAGCCTGTTACATATTGAAAGAATCTTGTTAGGTTGGCAGAGTTATAACAGCCTCCTCTGGCTCCCGGAGATGCGATGAAATCGCTAAAAGGAACCAAAGTCCAATCCGTTGCCGTTGTTGCACCTTGGGCCACACAGGCGTTCGTTGGGCCAACGGGCGTGCCGGGTCCAATTGATTTTTCGTATGTGGTTGCATCTGGGCGTAGCCAGAGTTCCAAATTATCCGTATCTGCAAACTTATCACAGGCAACATAGGAAACGGTGCCGTTGGCCCGCGTTGTTGTGCCGGTTAATTGATAGGGCATTTGTGTTGCACCAGACAAAACCTGGCTCACTTGCACGTCATAACGACCAGATGGCGGCGTGATATAAACGGTGTCTAGCGGATACGCAAAAAGCTGGTCATCGTGATTTTGATATCCGGTGGTTTGATACTGGTGTGGATAAACCACTTGGCTGCGTTGACAGTCTGTGACGTATTTGGGCAAGCCATTGCGCAAATAATAAAAACGTTCTTTGGCGTAGCTTTGAGTGGCAACCACATCGTGATCCCAGATCATGGGGTTGTCACATCCATTTGTCGTGGCGGTAATCGCCAACTGTCCAGTCGTGTCTGGTGTGCAGTCGCTGATGTATTGTCCCATGCCACCAACGCTGATTTGCAAGCGGCTTTGAAGTGTGACGGTGCCGCCCGCCAGATCAATGGTCGGGGCGCAAACATCTTGACCTGACGCATCCATGTAAATCTGGTTTTGTGGATAAATGGTGCCATCATCCGTGCAGCCGCCAGCCTGATAAGATACGCCGTCAAGAAGATAGGTGAATGTACCTTGTTGGTAGGATTTTCGAGCGGTAAAATCATGGCGTATGGAACAGCCGTTAGTGGTCTGTATCATGGGCACAGAAAGCTTGGTTTCTGAAGCCTCGCAGCCCCGCACTTGAATTTCTTGATTGTTGTCGTTTAGATAAATCAAAGACGATTGAGGCACAGCCTGATTGGCCGCGTAATCTAAAAAGATCGTACACGCAGATGGCTTTTCAACAATGGGGAAGGCTTTTTCCGTATCGGTTGCACATTCGGTGACTTCCTTGCGCGCTCCGCCCGCATCCACATAATAAAGGACATATTGTGCGGTTGCTGTTCGAGCCGTCATATCAACGGCATCGCTACAAACGGTATAGCTTTTAGCCAAAGGAAAGCCATCACTGGAATCAGAACAGGCACTTTCGTTTGTTATGGCCCCGCCCAAGCTGGTGATCGTTTTGGTTTGTTGGATGGCTTTCATTTGCGCCGTGTCAATACGAACGGCGCAGCCATCAGATGAAATGGCCACAGATTCAACAGGAGCATCGGCCACTTGAACAGGGTCGGGGGATTGATAGGATGACGCCTGATCATTTTGTCGTATGGGTGATCCAGCCTCTTGTTTTTGTGACTGATTGGTCGTGTCTTGGCCAATGATTGTTTCTTTTGGTGGCGTTTGGGAATTGTCCGCTAGGCGTTTTAAGGCCGCAATCATTGCCGCACCATCACCCTCAATGACCACTTCTGTGTCAGGATCCAAATTAGGCTCGACCAATTCTAACTGGGTGCTAAAACCTTGCGAAGGCAGGGTCTCAATTTGGCCATTTTTTTCAACACCAGCCAAAACGATTTGCGCAATCTTGCGCCCTTCAAATTCCACATAGCGCGCGTAAGCTTTGAGCGTGACCCCTGACGTTAAATCTTTTGAGGCACCAGGGACAACGATGGAGCCTAAATCAATGGCACGGGGCGTGTTCAACGAAATGTTGGTCAATACTTTTACGCGCGCGCGAATGCTGGTTTTGGGCGCAATGTCAGCATTGAGGACTGGTGCCGTCGGGGTTTGTGAGTTTGGTGCGACCGTTTGGGATATTGCCGTTTGTGACAGGGCTGGATTAACAGCATGAACACCTATGACCATTAAAGATAAAAATGCTTTGATGTTGCTCATTGTTGAACTCCAATCTTTTGGATGTACCAATCTTGTGCCGGGCGGATTTGCACACGGGTGCCTTGGGCGATTGTCACGATGGGGGCCAGATTGACGGTTTGCTCAACCACGGACGCACCGATTTCGCCAAGCTTGAGGCTCAGTTCTTCCGCACCCTTGTCCGTAATGGCACCAACGGTGCTGGTTTTATTTTGATTTGTTGAAGACGTTGCCGTTGCCATGCGCACGGCGGCAGAAATTCCGGCCAGAATAAAGGCGGTGCCGTAGCGTTCCCAAAAACGATTATCCACCTCGCCCGTA
>JAESPR010000034.1 GCA_016765685.1 Colwellia sp.
CATTAAGCTTTCACTCCTTTTTTAATCCACATATCATCAATACCGCCTTGGCGAATATGCATAGGATTAAATCGATGGTCATGTTCTTTTTCCAATGAAAAAGTTATTAATATGATTGCATTGTGCTTCATTAAGCTTTCACTCCTTTTTTAATCCACATATCATCAATACCGCCTTGGCGAATATGCATAGGATAAACATGTTCTTTTTCATCAACTAAAACATCAACAAAAACCAGTTTGTTTTTTATACTAAAAGCTTGCTCTAATTTTGAATCTAGCTCGTCTAAGGTATCTATTTTAATACCAATATGACCATAAGCTTCGGCTACTTTTACAAAATCGGGTAATGACTCCATATAAGATGAAGCATGGCGACCATCATAAACCATGTCTTGCCATTGACGAACCATGCCAAGAGAGCGGTTATTTAAGGTAACGATCACTATGGGTAAATTGTATTGCTTGCAAGTAGATAATTCTTGAATATTCATTTGAATTGAACCGTCACCGGTAATGCAAATTACATCTTTATCAGGAAAGGCAAGTTTAACACCCATTGCTGCGGGTAAACCAAAACCCATGGTGCCAGCACCACCTGAATTTATCCATTGGCGAGGTTTGGCAAAGGGATAATATTGCGCGGCAAACATTTGATGTTGGCCCACATCAGAAGCGACATAAGCTTCCCCTTTAGTAATTTTATATAGTGCTTCAATGACACGCTGGGGTTTTATTTTCTCACCGGCAACTTGTTTATAACTAACACTACGCAAATCGCGCCAAAGATGAATTTGTTGCCACCAATCTCTTAAAACCTCTTCATCAGGGCGGTAGTTAATGGCGTTAAGTTCATCAAGCAATTGTTGCATTACCACATCAACTAAACCAACCACAGGGATATGAGCGTTAATTGTTTTAGAAATTGACGTTGGGTCTATATCAACATGAATAATGGTGGCATTAGGGCAAAATTTTTCAACGTTATTAGTAACCCTGTCATCAAAGCGTACGCCAAGAGCAAGAATAACATCGGCATTAGCCATCGTTTTATTTGCTTCTAAGCTGCCATGCATACCCAACATGCCAATAAAGTTTTCATGAACACCAGATATTCCGCCAAGCCCCATTAAGGTATTGGTAATAGGCGCTTTTAATGTTTCTACTAAGGTAGTTAATAGTTCTGATGCATTTGCTAAAACTATGCCACCACCGGCATAAACAACTAGTTTTTTTGCTTCACTAATAGTTTTTGCTGCTTTGCGAATTTGTTTTGGATGCCCTTTAATATTGGGGTTATAAGAGCGCATTTTAACTTTGGTTTCGATACTAAAAGGGGCTTTGTTTTGTGGGATAAGCAAGTCTTTAGGTAATTCAATGACCACCGGTCCCGGTCTTCCTGTACTGGCGATATAAAATGCTTTAGCAATAATATTAGGGATGTCGGCTAGAACGCGACAATTAAAACTGTGTTTGATAATAGGGCGAGTACATCCCACAATATCCGTTTCCTGAAAAGCATCATTACCAATTAATGTTGTTGGTACTTGGCCAGCTAACACAACCATAGGAATCGAGTCCATATAGGCGGTGGCAATACCAGTAACACAGTTGGTTGCCCCAGGCCCTGATGTCGCTAATACTACGCCTACTTCACCTGTAGCTCGCGTATAACCATCGGCCATGTGAGTAGCTGCTTGTTCGTGGCGTACGAGAATATGCTCTATTTCATCTTGTTGAAAAATTGCATCGTAAAGATCTAAAACTGAGCCACCGGGGTAGCCAAAAATATATTTAACGTTAAGTGCTGAAAGGGCTTTAACCACCATTTCTGCACCGGTAAAAAGCTCTGTTGTCATGTTGGTACCTATAGTCTTATTGACGTTTAAAATATACACGCTCCTTGCCATCAGGAGAATATGCGTCCTGCATTCTCTAATAAGGTACTTCCTGTACCGTCTTGGCACGGCGACATACCGTTCATCCTGAACATAAAAAACCCCCGGTCTAAATTAGAGCGAGGGTTTGGTTATTTGTTTGTATTATAAAAAAGCTAACATTTATCACAACCTAATCCTCGCAGTGATTTGACAATCACTACGACCATGAGGACGACGTTGAGGTTAGTATTTTTGATCATTGATAACATATTGGTCACATATTGGTCACATATTGATAGTATATCTATGGTAAATTTAATGTTCGTTGAACAGGCTAACACAAGTATAATACTTGCTTCTATTTTTAAAGGGTTTAACGAACACTGTCAACCCTTAAATACGAAACTCGCTCTATTCATTAAAAATAATGACGTTATTTATATCAATTTATAACAAAAACAATAAATTAACCTTATTACTTGTTTTTACTATTTTAGTTTTTTATTATGATTTATAGTTAGTGGATTACATTTTATGGCAAAACCATTTAAGAATATAAGCTATACTTTAATTATCAATATCGCAGCAATCGAAGCAAAGAGATGGGAATTATGACCAAGATAAAAAAAATATTAGTGGCAGTATTAGTTATTGTTGTTGCTAGCTGTTCAAGTACTTATAAAGCCAAAGTTGATTTTGATAAAAATACTAAGGTTGATACTGTAAATTATAAAACCTTTGCTTGGTTAACCTCAGGAAAAATAATGGCACCGGCTCAAGATATTAACCCTGTAATGAAGCTGCGGGTTGATGAAGAAATTGAAAATGCATTTAGAGCAAAAGGTTATCAGTTAGTTGCTGATGCAGAACATGCAGATTTTGCTATTTCTTACACTGTAGGCAATCGCGATAAAATTAAAGTAAGTAGTTACCCGTCAGCCTATAATATAGGCTTTGGTTGGGGACGAGGCTATTATGGTGGTCATCATGGCGGCATTTATGGAGGTGGTTTCGGTACCGAAACTCGTGTGAGCCAGTATACAGAAGGAAAACTAGCCATTGATATTTACGATGTTAAAAGCCATCAACCGGCATGGCATGGTTGGGCAACTAAACGTATTACTGCTGACGATAAACAGGCGCCATCATCAATGATCAAAGATATTGTTAGTGAAGTAGTTGCTCAGTTTAAATAAAAAACAGTAAAGTTTTCATTTGTATTAAAAAAAGCGGCTAAGGTCGCTTTTTTTGTTTTTTTTTGTTTTTTTTTGTTTATTTTTTGTTTATTTTTTAATATATTGATGCATAGTATTTTCCAATTAACAAATGAGTCTGAAATAAGTAAATTTTTAGGCTCGTTTATTTTGTTCAAAGATCTGGTTAAATAATTTATTACGTTCTTTTAG
>JAESPR010000035.1 GCA_016765685.1 Colwellia sp.
AAATTTATTACCAAAGTATCAACAAGCCCATGATTATTTGATGGCACAAGGTGCTCATGCTGTTGGTATTTCAGGCTCAGGTCCCACCTTGTTTTGTATTTGTGAAAGCGAACAACAAGCACAAGATTATGCGTTATGGCTAAAAGAAAATTACCTACAAACGGCACTTGGCTTTGTTCATGTTTGCCAAGTAGATGAAATAGGTGCGGTAGAGATTTAATAGTAGGTCGACCTGAGTGTAGCGAAGCTCGACAAAAGCAAATTTGAGATTATCAGACTTATTTATTAGGAACAAACAGTGAAATTTTATAATTTAAAAGAAAATGACGAGCAGGTAAGTTTTGCTCAGGCAGTTAAACAAGGTTTAGGCAAAAACCAAGGTTTATTTTTCCCCAAGACAATTCCTACATTTGACAACATTGAAGAACTGTTAGCGTTGCCATTGGTCGAGCGTAGCGTAAAAATATTAACACCCTTCGTTGAGGAAGATATAAACGAGCAAGAGTTAACGGATATTGTTACCGATGCTTTTAACTTCCCAGCGGTTTTACAACCGATAAGTAATGACCGTGCTATTTTAGAATTATTTCACGGGCCAACGCTTGCCTTTAAAGATTTTGGCGCCCGTTTTATGGCCAAATGTTTACAAACGTTTGTAGCTAAAGATGCTAAAACCACCGGCGAGCAAAAGCCGCTTACTATTTTAACGGCTACCTCGGGTGATACCGGAGCTGCCGTTGCTCATGCTTTTCATGGCATTGATAATATTCGCGTCGTTATTATGTATCCCAAAGGTAAAATCTCTTTATTACAAGAGAAGATGTTTACTACCTTGGGTGACAACATTGAAACACTAATGGTTGATGGCGACTTTGATGATTGCCAAGCATTGGTCAAAAAATCATTTGACGATAAAGAACTAGCAACAACTATTGGTTTAAACTCTGCCAATTCAATTAACATCAGCCGTTTATTAGCGCAAATTTGTTATTATTTTGAAGCCGTTGCACAATTGTCTCGTGCTAAAGATAGCTTGGGTGATTTGGGCGATATAGTTTTCTCTATTCCTTCAGGTAATTTTGGTAACTTAACCGCGGGTTTATTTGCTAAAGCGATGGGCTTACCGATCAAGCGTTTTATCGCCGCAACTAACGTCAATGACACCGTGCCACGCTATTTAGAAACAGGTCAGTGGTCACCAAATAAAACGGTTGCCACTATTTCAAATGCCATGGATGTCAGTAACCCTAATAACTGGCCACGCGTTGAGCATATGCTTAAATCAGGCATTGTTGAAAAGGGTTGTGTCAGTTCAGTTTCTATTGATGAAGAGCAAACTCAATCAACCGTTATCGGTTTAGGTAAGTTAGGTTATATTAGTGAACCCCATGCAGCAGTTGCTTATAAAGCACTACAATACAGTGCTATTGAAGGTGAGTTCGGTGTGTTTTTAGGCACGGCGCATCCGGCTAAATTTAAAGATGTAGTTGAAAGCATTTTAGGTCAACCCATCGGTTTACCTAAAGAGTTGGCAGATTGTGCGGGCGAGCCTATTTTATCACAAGAGTTGCGCGCTAATTTTGCTGATTTACGTGCTTATTTATTAGCATAAAACATGATGATAAAACCTCACTGGCAAAAAATTATAACCCAAGAACAGTCGTTGGATTATTTTGGTCAGTTAATGACTAAAATCAATCAACAAAGGGCGTTAGGTATTCAGGTTTTCCCCGAACCTAAAGATATCTTTCGCGCTTTTGAATATCAAGATTTAGCGGCTATTAAAGTTGTTATTCTTGGTCAAGACCCCTATCACGGCAGTGTCGATAATGCACCCCAAGCCCATGGTTTGGCTTTTTCAGTGCAAGAAGGCATAAAATTGCCACCTTCTTTAGTTAATATTTACAAAGAATTAGCAACCGATATCGAAGGTTTTGTTACCCCTGAACATGGTAATTTAACTGCATGGGCAAAACAGGGAGTATTGTTATTAAATACCGTGCTTACGGTTCAACAAGGACAAGCGCACTCTCATGCAAAATTGGGTTGGGAAAGGTTTACCGATAAAATTATTGAGCAGATTAACCTGCATAATAACGGTTGTGTTTTTATTTTGTGGGGCGCTCATGCACAAAAAAAAGGCCTTAATATCAAAGAATGTAAACATTTTATATTAAACAGCCCACACCCATCACCACTTTCAGCTTATCGAGGTTTTTTTGGTTGCCAACATTTTTCTAAGGCCAATACTTGGTTAGTTGAACAAGATAAGAAAGAAATAAGTTGGTAATATTTTTATGTCTAGAGAATTAGAAACGAATAATCATCTCTGCTGCTTCACAATGACAATTATGTCCACATAAAATACAGTTATAGCCCTGTTTACTTTCTTCGTTCCACTTATCGGGATGAGATTTTACAAACTGTCCACCACAATGAGTAAAATAGGCGACGGCACTATTATTGGGGCTTTGTTTCCATAAATGAGCAACCCCAGCTCGTGCTCCTTGTTGTTTTGCGGCATTGATAGAAAGCTGTAGAAGTTTCTTGCCTACTCCTGAGCCTCGATAGTTTTCGTCGACCGTATTACACTTAAAATAACAACATTGATTTTTATGTACTTGCCATAATTTAGGACTACACCATTGATCTGCTTGCCAATTTTCAGCTGCGAAGGTGATACGAAAACCAATGAGGGTTTTATTATGCAGGGCAACATAACCACAATTTATATGCTGACTAATGCCACGGGCAGACCATTGAGCAATAAGCTCATCATCAAGGTAACCTTCACCATGAACCGCATTGCCAAGCTGAATGACTTGCTGAAAATGTATTGAAGTTAATTCGGTGTAGATAATATCTGACAAAATAGTCACGTTTTTATTAATGCCGTTTGTTGATTGCGCTACTTCTAAGTATGATAACTAAAAGTTTAAAGTGCAAATAGAGTAGCAGCGAATATGTATGATCCTTTAGTTGATAATTCACCCGGTGTTGGTCTGGCATATCCTACTAGTTATTGGGCGGATGTTTCAGGCGCAGATAGAGATCAAAATCCTGAGGATGACGGTCAACTTGAACACGATATTGATATTGATGTTGCCATTGTTGGGGCTGGGTATACTGGGCTTTCTTGTGCATTACATTTGGCGCGCGATCATGGCATTAAAGCCCATGTATTTGAAGCGAATCAAACTGCTTGGGGCTGTAGCGGCAGAAATGCGGGCTTTATTTTAAAATCTTCGGGTCGAAAGTCTTATGCAACCATGCAAAAGTATTGGGGTAAGGAAGTGATGCGTGGTATTTATGATGAAATGTGCGCCGGCGTTGACTTAGTTAATAGTTTAATTAGCGAGGGCATTGATTGTGACCAACAAACCCCTGGTTTTATTAAGGTTGCTCACAAACCTAGTATGTTTAAATCTTTGCAAGCGCAAGCTAAATTACAGCAACAAATGTTTGGTTATGATGTTCAAGTATTATCAAAACGAACCTTACATCAAAATTATATGGCAGATGAAAATGCCCATGGCGCCATACGCTATCAAGATGGTTTTGGTTTAAATCCACTTAAATTAGCGTGGGGATATCAAGAGATTGCTCGCCAAGCCGGTGTGCAAGTACATACTTCAACCCCGGTAAGTTTTGTTGAAAAACAAGTGGGTAAGGGTGTTTTGCTAGCTACACCTAATGCTAGCATTAAAGCTAAAAAAGTAGTGATTGCCACCAATGGTTATACCCCAAAAGGCTTTCACCCTATCGTTACCAATAGAACTCTACCTGTGCTTTCGCAAATTATCGTCACAGAAGCGTTAACTGATGAGCAAATTAGTGCCTGTAATTTCTTAACTGAAAATGTGGTTATGGATACTCGGGCGTTGAAATACTACTATCGCAAATTACCCGATAATCGTATTTTGTTTGGTGGTCGTGGCGCAATTACGGGCAAAGGTGCGAATGATCCATATTATGCACAGCGTTTACTATCGGTATTAAAAACTAGCTTTCCGGCACTACAAAATCTCAAGTATGATTATGCATGGTCAGGTTGGATTTGTATGGCGCTTGATGATCTACCTCATATTTATCAAGGAGAAAAAGGTAGTGAAGATGAGAATATTTTCTATGCCATGGGATATTGTGGCAGCGGGGTGTCTTTTTCAGCGCAAGCGGGTAAACGTTTAGCGGAAAAAGTTGCAGGAAAATTGGTGCCAAACCTGCCACTGTACAGCAAAGCTTTGCCTAAATTTCCTTTCGCGCCACTACGAAGAGTAGGGCAGTGGGGTTATTTTCATTATGGTAAGATTAAGGATAATTACTTTTAGACGTTATTTTTAAGTGAAATCAACTCTCTTTAAGCGATAGTTAATCGATTCAATTATGATAAAACATGACGATGAACAAAATGATGTTAGTACTAACATATTGAGCCCTTGTGTCCGTAATTGTTGTCTCACTAAGCAAGATTATTGTGCGGGGTGTTTCCGTCATTTAAGTGAAATTACTGGTTGGTCGGTCATGACTAATCAAGAAAAGTCGATGGTGTTGATAAAATGTCAACACCGCCGAGAAAGCACCAAATAAACGTTTAAAGAAGTAAGCTATAAGTTGCAAGGAAAAATTCGAGCCAATGGTTCGGTCAGCTTAAAACTTATAGCTTAGAGCTGTCCTTATCCCGGCCGTCCATCTTTTCTAGCACGCATTAACATGGGCGCATAAGTGATGACAAATATACCAAAAGCCAACAACCAAAAAGTACCGCTGACATCGATAAATAATAACGTTTTTGCTGGGAATAGCCATGGCCCAAAAGCACGAATTAGTGCTGCTAAGATAATAAATATATAGGCAAACGACATGGCCTTTGGCGGTGATAAAGGGCGACCAGTATGACCAAGAGATACTCTTGAGATCATCGCTAAAATTAAACCGCCCATGCCGCCAACGGTGAGCAAATGCCAAACATGATTACTGGGTATATCAGGAACCAAATAACTCAATCCTAATAAAACCAAACCCAAAGCAATAAACATAATAGCAAGATGAATCGACCACAGTAGCGGCACACCCAGTGTTATCCATGGTCGCCACCTTAACCAACGCATGGTTTGAAAAAATCCGGCAATAATCAGTAGAACACCAAAGGAAAGCTCAGAAAAGCCAAGCAGTGGCTGTAATAATAAATAAAACATAGCAACGGCTAAACTGCCATTGGTGATGTTATCTAACCAAGGTAAAGGTATTACTTTTGGTGTTTTGGTGCCATTAGCGGTAAACATTGGGGTAACGCGGCCTGCCATTACCGACATTAAAAATGTCACTAACATCACGCCAGCATAACCAGCAAAAGTAATGGTAAAGGTTTGTGGAAAATAAATAGCCAGATGCATTTCTAAATTGGCAAGCGTAAACAACATTAACAAAGGCACGAAGAATAAATTTCGATATTGTTTAATGGCAATAATAGGTTTAGCTAGTACTAATGCTACTATTGGTAAAAAGCTTAAATCAACCAGCGTGGTTAGCGTTTCACCTAACATAGTAGGGAAAAGCACTACTACTCTTCCAGCGAACCACAGTAAAAATAAAAATAGTAAGGTTGAACCTTGAGCGCCACGCATTCCAGTCCAGTTTTGCACTGCGGTCAGTAAAAAACCGGCAATAATAGCGCAGCCAAAACCAAAAATCATCTCATGAATATGCCACCAATAACCACCGCCTAGGGGGGATAACATTACTGTGCCTTTAACCATGAATAACCAGAGTATTATTGCAACAATACTGAAAACAGCGCCACTTAAAAAGAACGGCCGAAAGCCTAGCCGTAGCAAGGGGGAAATTTTTTGTTCTTTTTGCAAGTCAGTAATTTGCATCATGATATTGCCTTGTATAATGCTTGAGTAATTTACTCGGGTATTACGGGCTATTATAATGAGTTGCTTTTTAATTTTCTCGTTCTAGATCAATAAACGGCACTAAGTTACTTAATATTCACGAATATTACTATTATTTACTGGTGTTCATCTAATAATCTGTTAAGTTTAATTCCATCATAATAGGTTGCCGATGTGAAAAAATTACTCAACGATGGATAATTTTAATAAGTTTCGGTGCTGCCATAATCAGGAGAAATAAAATGGCCTTTGAAGTTAAATTTGAATTAAGCGATACAGACTTAGATTACTTCCGTGAAGTAATGCGTAAAGCACAAACAGGCGCAACACAATTATCTGAGCATGATATTTTAGCCAACGCTCAAAATCTAAGTCAAAACATTAAAGCCAATGTGCCCGAGTTTGTTCGTCAACGCATTCAAAAATTAGAAACGTTTGTTGCTATGATTGAAGATAATGAATGGCAAATTCCAACAGAAGAACGTAATGATGTCATAAGTGCCTTAGCATATTTCAGTGATCCTGAAGATTTAGTGCCCGATCATATTCCGGTCTTAGGGTTTTTAGATGATGCGATTATGATTGAGTTGGTCGCTGAAGAGTTTAAAGATGATATTGAAGCATTTGAAGAATTCTGCCTTTACCGTACTCGTGAAGAAGGGCGCTCAGGTGATAATACCGTAACCCGTGATGAATGGTTGGAGTCTAAACGACGTGAGTTGCATAGCCGTATGAGAAATCGCCGCTCTTCAAGAAGCCGTGGAAGTTCATCATTTCGTTCAGTTTTTTAGATAAGACTGATAACACCACAAAGTAAGTGACACAGCATAAATGCAAAAAGGCTTGCCGCTTACTTTGAAAACAGGTTAGTTAAATAGAGCCTCCTATTAACCTGTCTTATCAGATGAAATTCACATCAAAATGGCACGTACCGATGCATTTTAGCCAGGAAAAATAAAAAGTGCTGCAATCACACCTGTAGCTCTGCATTCATGAAAATCGCTTATTCATCTATCTCACAGTTAAAGTTTTAAACATTCCTAACAGTACGTTATATGCAATGTTTTCTTGCTATTTTTCTTCCTGTTTTTGTCTAGTTTCACTTAAAAAACGTCATGATTTTTCCAGAGACTATTTAAATAGTTGATGCTGTTACAATAAAAAATTTTAGTGGCTATAAAATTTTTATAATAATCAGTATGTTATTGGTTTTTTGGTTTTGTATTATTTAAGTGTGACAAAGTGTTAATGTTTTGTTACACTTTTTGTTATGTTGCTATTTAGAGATGAGTAGTTAATGAAAAAATCAAATTTATGAGGGTTATTCAAATGAAATATATTTTATCGATATTATGTGTATTTATTAGCTTGTCGCTTAACGCCACTGAAGTAGTTTATTCCATGCAAGGCTTGGAAAATTGCAAAAATGTTGGCTCATACAATACTAGTTTGAGAAAAAGAGCGACGAAAGAGCGAATTGAAAAGCGCTTAATAAAAAAAGGTAAAGCAAACAATGTCTCCCATATTTATGTTAGTGACTTTATTGATAATAGAAAGAGTGGTAAAGGCATTAAAGTTAAAGCCGTTGGCAAAGTGTGTGCATAGCTTTTGGTTGACTTTATTAGCAGTTAAATTGTAAAAATAAACAGCGCCTTGTGTTAAAAATCATCGTGCTATTTATCTATATTCTGTTTAATAAATAGATAGTTATAAATAGTTGCTTTTGACTTATAAAAGCATTAAATTAACTTGTTTATTAATCACAATTAGTTAAGGAATAACGATGAAAATAATAAAATTATGTGCTTTAACCGCTCTTATTTTTTGCAGTATATCAAATGCAGAAGATTCACACTTACCTGAGGCGTTTCAAGGTGATACTTGGAACTCTAAATACGAAATATTATACGATGATCTAACGCAGTTATTACAAGTGTCAGTCGTTGATACCGGCCTATCCAATAAAAAAAAGCTGAAATCATCAAGAGCTAATATTGGAACAAGAATGAAATCAAACCGTAAGGCGCATACGGCACTTGAGGCAAATAGATTTTATTTTGAAGCCTACCGAGATGATCAATCTAAAGAGAGGCTAACTAAGATCAGAAAAAGCTTAGAATATGTCTCTCAAGAATTACCACTGAGTAGTTTAACTGAAAAAGAGCAGCTCGCTTATTGGCTAAATTTATATAATGTGACTGTGCTTGAACAGCTTACCAAAATTTACCCAATAAAATTGTTGGAAGATGAAATCACAGATGACGATTCTTTTTTTAATGAAAAACTGTTAACGATTTCAGGGCATAATATTTCACTCAACTATATCCATCATGAAATATTATTGAAAAAATTTGGTAAAAACAAAGACGTTATCTATGGTTTATACCAAGGAAACATAGGCAGCCCCAATATTAGAAAACAAGCTTACACAGCTAAAAAAGTCATTAAACAATTAGAAAGCAATGCTGAAGAGTTTATCAATTCTAATCGTGGTGTTTTTAAAGGCAAGAAGAATAAATTGCGGGTTTCACGCTTTTACGAGCAAAGTAAAAGCTTATTCCCTAATTTTAAAGAAGATTTAAGAAAACAACTGCTCTATTATGCAAATGGCGCTATTCGATATGCTATTGAAGATGCCAGTTCAATTAGAACTAATATCGAAGATTGGACTATCACTGATGTTTACGGCACCAGCAGAAAATATGGTGGCGGTGCTAATAACAATGCAGCAGCAATGTTAGGCTCAGTGAGTAGTGGTGGTGCTAGCTTAGGGCTTGGAGAAGGCGCAGGCGGCGGTTTCGCGGCGGCTAATATGGGGCTAATTTCAGAGTCTTATTCTAATAAAACTTTATTATTTGGTAGATTTTCACCTGAACAGATAGAGTTAATTAGAAAACTAAATGACAAACAATTAAAGCAAAAAGGCACTGTTACCGTAACAGATATAGAAAATACTGATGGTACTTAAAAAGTTATCACGTAAAGTTAATCGTTTTTGCTAAATTAGGTATACCACTAGCTTAAAAATCATCCGAAAACAATTTTTCGGATGATTTTAGCCCGCTCAAAAACTCTCATTACAGTGCATATTACGGTTAAAGATATAGCAATAATCATTGAAAAGGTTTGATTTTCTCGAAAATGAGATCATGTTAACATCACTAAAAAATCGTTCTCACAGCAGGCCAAAATTAAATGATATAAAATTAGATAGATAGGAAAAGTAGTGATAGCAAACCAACAAGCTTTGATTGAAGCCGTTAATCAAACCATGCCTTTTGGTAAGTATGCCGGCAGAAAATTATTACAATTGCCAGAGCCTTATTTAGTATGGTTTCATGGTAAGGGTTTTCCTGACGGGAAACTAGGGCAACAATTAGCGTTAATGTATGAAGTTAAATTAAATGGCTTAGAAGCAATGTTAAAGCCTTTACTTAAATAATTTAGTGATTGAATTACGTTATTTGATATTCAGCTTTAACTTTTTTAATGGCATTTAAACGTGCTTTAGCCATGGCCTCTTTTATTGCTACCCCTTGTAAACCTTGCTCAACAAAACTTTTAGCATTAATTTTGCGAGCCGCTAACATAGTATCTTTTAAATATTGTTCTTGTGGGTATGGGCGACTTTCAAAATTAAGACGGCCTAAAAAATCACTTTTACAAGCAATAAGAAAATCATCAAACTCTTGTGGTTTTCGCCACACATCCAGTTGATTAAAAATTCTTAACAAGGTGCTCGCTTTTAACTGAAAGGCTTTATGGCAATGTAAATGATGCTCGCACACTTTTAACGCCAACTGCTTGCAATAGTTAGGTACTTTAAGTTGTTGAGAAATTTTCTCAACAAGAGGTAAACCGGCTTTTTCATGGCCACGATGACTGGGCCAATGTTCACTTTGGGTCAGCCCTTTGCCAAGATCGTGGCATAAAGCGGCAAAACGAATAGCGGTTTTGTTTTCATTGGTTGCTGTTAGTAATACGGCTTGTTGCAATACCATTAGGGTATGTATGCCGCTACAAATTTCAGGGTGCCATTGAGCAGGATTAGGAACACCCCACAAAACATCTAGCTCTGGCCAAATCGCTTTAAGTGCTTGACATCGATGCAAAATTTTAAAAAACACTTCAGGGTGGTCTTCATTTAAACTGCGTTGCATTTCTTGCCATATTCGCTCAGCGCTTAAGCTGGACAACTCGCCGCTTTCACTAATTTTAGCCATTAAGGTAAACGTTTCATCGGCGATGGTAAAACCATCATTATGATAACGAGCCGCAAAGCGTGCCACACGTAATACTCTTAAGGGATCTTCAATAAAGGCAGCACTGACATGACGAAGTACTCTATCTTTTAAATCTTGTTGACCATGGTAGGGATCAATAATTTCGCCCGCACAGCTCATTGCCATAGCATTAACAGTGAGATCACGTCTTAATAGGTCTTGCTCAAGTGTGACATCAGGTTCAGCATAACAAGAAAAACCAGTATAACCTTGGCCTTGTTTACGCTCTGTGCGAGCTAGGGCGTATTCTTGTTTGGTTTTGGGATGTAAAAAAACCGGGAAGTCTTTACCTACTTGCTTAAAACCAAGCGCTAGCATTTCTTTAACACTAGCACCAACCACCAAGTAGTCGTGATCTTTAACCGCTCTATTTAATAATCTATCTCGCACAGCACCACCAACGAGGTAAATATTGAGTTCGTTAAGATCAGGGCTTGGAGTTGTCAAAATGTTACCCAAAAAAGGCTAGTAGTTAACAGAAGTCTATCATAAGTTTTAGCCTTGCATGAGCGTAAATTGTAGACATATTCAGTGCAACAAGGTAGTTTCTGTACAGCATTTTTACTTTAGTTGTTTCGTTTTTATGTACACAAATTTCTTCTCGTTAAGTGAATTACCTTTTTCTATCGCCCCTAACCCTAAATACTTATTTATGAGTGACCGGCATCGCGAAGCGTTAACCCACTTAAGCTATGGTTTAGGTAGTGCAAGTTCAGATGGCTCCAACATTGAAGGCAATGGTGGTTTTGTGTTGCTTACCGGTGAAGTTGGAACCGGGAAAACGACGGTAAGCCGCTGTTTGATGGCCGATTTACCTGAAACTACCCAGTTAGCTTTTATTTTAAACCCAACGTTATCAAGCCAAGAATTACTAGCGACTATTTGCGATCAATTAAAAATTCGTTATCGAAAAACCGGTGCCACCTTAAAAACGTTAACCGATAAAATTGCTGAAAAGCTACTGAAAAATCATGCCAATGGTATCAATACCTTATTGATTGTTGATGAAGCACAGCATCTACAACCTGAGGTATTAGAACAACTGCGGTTATTAACTAATTTAGAAACTAATACTAAAAAATTATTGCAAGTTATATTGATTGGTCAGCCTGAATTGCAGCAACTTTTAAAGCGTCGTGATTTACGACAACTCGCGCAACGTATTACTGCTCGTTATCATTTGTTGCCGTTAAATCAGCAAGAATTAATTGCTTATATCAAACACCGGTTATCGGTGGCTGATTGTCATCGCGCGCTTTTTAATAAAAGTGCATTAACTACTATTCATAAATTATCGCAAGGTATTCCAAGGTTAATTAACCTCATTTGCCATAGTGCGCTCATGGAAGCTTATAATAGCAATAATGCCGTGGTAGATAAAAAAATCGTACTTAAAGCGGCAAGCCATGCTTTGGGTGATGATTTAGAGCAGCCAATGTGGTGGCAGCAAAAGTATACGCAAATTGCTATGGCGGCAAGTACACTGCTATTGGTGTTGTTTGCTGGTTTATGGCTAGGACAAAAGCAGAACGAACCGTTGCAAGTTGTAAGTCCCAAACAGCAAGGAAAGGTGGTTGAGCCTGCTGAATTACCAGATAAGTTCGTCAATAGGCTAAGTACAGATGAAGTGTCAACAATAAAAGCGTTGCCATTACCACAAAGTGCGCCCAAATTTGAAGTCGTCATAGCGCAAAAAGTAGTGTCTGCTGAACCGCCAATCTCCAAAGCTCTCACGCCGAAAATAGCTCTCAAGGCGCAAAAAATAATACCGCCAACAAAAAAAGAACTAGAACAAAGCTCAGCACTTGATAGTCAAGAAAACTATCAAGTCGAATCAGTTGATGGTGTTTCGGATGATTTGTTAGCGCGTTTTCAAGCCGCCATTGATGACACTGAAAACTCAGTTAATCACCAAAATGACGCTGAGCGAAGCCAAGGACAAGTGATAGAGCAAGACATAAAACCCTTATCGCAAATGCCAGCATGGGTGCAAAAAGGTATTCCTAATTTAACGTTTGAGCAACATATTTATGCGTCAGACGGGCAAGGTTGGGTCAATGTTAACGGCCGTGATCGTTATGAAGGCGATACTGTTGCGAACGGTTTAAGCATTGATAAAATTTTGCCGCAACAAGTCATTTTAACTTATCGCGGTGAAAAATTTAGTCTGCCTGCATTGACGAATTGGTAAAGGCTAGAGTTAGATCCGACGGGGAATTACTAATGGGTAATCCCCTTTATTTTTTATTCCTTAGTGTCGACCTACAGCTCAACTCTGAGTTATCCACATAGGAAAAATTAATAATGATATCGACATTGTGCAATGATAATTGCGGTGTTAGTTACTTTATAAATGATTCTGTGCTCTTTATTGATACGTCTCGACCAATAACCA
>JAESPR010000036.1 GCA_016765685.1 Colwellia sp.
AGTAATTTACTTTGTTAGAGCGTAATACTTCGCTAACAGCAGTAACTTCTTGTTCGGTAAAGCTTGGCCATGGAGAAAAAGGCGTGTTGAGCATGGTTAGTCCTGTTGATAATTTGTTAAAGAGCGTATTCGTTTTGCCGGTACACCTAAGTAGAGAGAGTTTGCTTGGGTTGATTGGATAACTGCTGCACCAGCACCTACTTGAGTATTTTCAGCAAGCGTGATCCCTTCAATGACTGTGCTACCAATACCTAACCATGAGAGGGCTCCAACGGTTATACCTCCAGCAATGTTTACCCCAGGAGAAATATGAACATACGGATGGATATTACAATCATGGTCGACGGTTGCTCCAGTGTTTATTATGCATCCTTTGCCAATTGTACTATTAACGTTAACAACGGCATTGGCAAAAACAACAGTACCAACGCCTATGTTTGTATATTGGCTAATTACAGCACTTGGGTGAATCATAGAAACGAGGTTAGCATTAGCCTGCTGTAGCGTCTTTATTGTTTTTTTTCGTAATTTATTATTACCAAAAGCAACAATAAAATCAACGTCATTTAATTTAGACCAGATACTTACAGGGCCAATAACCTTCCAGTGCTCGTTAACCTTTCGCTCGTTAAAACAGTCATCTAAAAACACGATATCATCATAATCACCAATAGCTTTAGCGCAATCGGCAACAACCCTGCCATGTCCGCCGGCGCCAATTATTACTAATCTATTCATGTTTTTCCCGTGAACTTAGGCATGGTTGCTTCATCAACAGCATTTATATCAGCTTTTATAAAAACTTTTTTAACGGTTAACAAAAGGATTTTAATATCTAACCAAAAACTTTGATTTTCAACATACCAAACATCAAGTTTAAATTTTTCTTCCCAACTTATCGCGTTTCTACCATTTATTTGTGCCCACCCAGTGATGCCGGGTTTTACCTCATGGCGACGAGCTTGTTCTTTTGAATATAAGGGTAAATACTCAACCAGCAAAGGGCGAGGACCGACAAGGCTCATTTTCCCTGTAAATACATGACATAAACTGGGCAGTTCATCAAGACTAGTATCACGGAGTTTTTTACCAAAAGGGGTTAGACGTTCATTATCGGGAAGTGGATTCCCCTGTTCATCAACGGCATCACGCATGGAGCGAAATTTAATCAGATAGAAGGTTTTGCCATGTAGCCCCGGGCGTTGTTGCTTAAATAAAACAGGCACACCGAGGTTTTTAGCTACCTTTCGGCCGACCCACCAAATAATAGGGGATAAAAGTATCAAAGCGATACCTGAAACTAAAAGGTCAAAAATTCGCTTGATCACTAGACTCATTTAACAATCCTTCATAAAAATTTAATTGAGCACTCCAAACCTGTTCAGGGCTGAATAGCTTAATAACCCTATTCCTACCATTAATGCCGTGCTGTTTTCTTATTTCTGCTTGTTTTTCATAAAAAAATATGGAAGTTGCAAGTGCTTTAATGTTTCCAGGTTCAACTAATAATCCTGTTTCGTTATGCGCAATGGAATCTTGCATTCCTACAATATCATAGGCAACAACAGGTACTCTTAATGCGTTGGCTTCTGCGGCAACTAAGCCAAAACCTTCCCTATATGATGGAAATAACATGACATCAAATAATGAAATAAATAATTCCGGTTGATTTGTTCGCGGAAAATATTTAAAAGAGCAATTTAAGTTTTCAGCTAAATATGTATTAATATCCGTTGTCATCTCATTAGGGCCGACAAAAATCATCATTAAATTATCTATTTTTTTCGACAGTATTTTTATCGTTTCAATTATGTCGAAGAAGCCCTTGTCTTTATTTATTCGTCCAAGAAAGCCAACAGTAAATTTATTTTTTGTGTCTAGCGCTATTTCTAGTTTTGTTAACTCCTGAGCTAATCGCTCAGGGTTAAATTTATCAGAAAAATCTATACCATTAATTGAACCATTATTTAAGGTGAAAATTTGTTTTGGGGAGATCAAACGGTTATTAATACAAAGTTTTTTTAAACTACCACTAACACAGAGAACTTTATGGGATAGCAGTAACGGAACTCTTTCCATTAACAGTGTCAACCCCGGTCTTAGCTGATTAAATTTCAAAGATACAAATCCATGTAGGTGAAATATAATGTGTTGGTGTAATAAAAGCCTTCCGGCAATGGAACCGAGTAAACCTGCTTTTGGAGTGTGTAGATGGATGATGTTAAATTTTTGTTTTTTGAATAAATGAATCAAAGATATTAATGTTTTAATGTCATTGATTAGTTTAATATTTCTAACTATTGGGATGATAAAAATATTCACGTTTGGAAACATTTCTTCTAAATTACTAATGAAGCCATCGTCTGGCACGGCGAGTGCAACATTATGGTGGTGTTGTTGCATATATTGAATTTGACCATTTAAAAAATAATAGGCTGATTGCGAAGATGAAAAGCAATGGCAAACACTAAAAGACATTAATGATCCCTTTTTCAATTTTAGTTGTAGTCATAGTATGCTTTGGTATCAATTATGCTGAAATTTTAATATGAGTGAGTCTAGCTTTTGTTGTAGTTCTGTTAATAATTCTTGATTTTGTTCTGTATTCTTATTTCTTAGTAATAAAAGTTTATTTGACAATAGCAATAAATTCGCAATGCTAACAAAGCATATTTTTGCAAATGTTAACGTTGTTATTTTTATCTTATCGTAAAAGCTTAGATAACTGAAATAGTTAACTAAAACGATTTTAAAAACATTTAAATAAGCTTTTATTGCTTTTCTAACGGTTACACTACTTTCTTCTCTATAAAAATATAGAGGTGTTTTAATGTAGGCCACATTAAGATCTTTTTTAATTGCCGCATCAATCCATAGTTGATAATCTTCCATCAACTTAGCATTCTCATTATAGTTATTTCGTTTATACCAACATTTACGAACCAAAATAGTTGCGTGAGCAATATCGGCTCTTCCAAATATTGCATCTGTTATGGATAGTGTGTTCCTTTTGTTAGTAATAGGTTGCCGATAACCTATTACTTGATGATTATCGGTTATTGAGCAAATGCCCGTAGCGATAATGTCTACATCTAAAGTTTTATCAAGTAGTTTTACTTGTTGCTCAATTCTTTCAGGTAAAGCGAGATCATCAGCGTCCATTCTAGCTATATATTCTCCTTGTGAAAGATTTATCAGTTGATTCAATCTACATGGTAACCCCTTATTGCTGCCATCACTTATGACTTTTATTCTCTTATCATTAAATGAAAGGGCTATTGATAAAGAGTCATCAGTTGAACCGTCATCAAGTAAAATCAATTCAAAATCAGTATAAGTTTGATTTAAAATAGAGAGTACACTGTCTTTAAATAAAATCCCTGGGTTGTAAAACGGGATACCAATAGTCACTTTCATATAAATCTCATAATGTTGAATTAAACTGGTAGGGGACTAAGTTGCTAAATGCTGATGTAGTCATGTAAAAATATAAAATCATTAATAAAATAGCAGTGAAAACTATTATATATCTTGTAGTTAAATTTCTAAAACTCAAAATAGTCATAGGTAAGAGAAAAATGTTCATTTGTATGAAGTAAATACTCATTCTTAAAAAGCCAGAAGGATCAACCCCCAATACAATTGATAATATACTAATTAAAGCACCTAGTAGGTATAGAGTAAGTAAAATATCAAATTGTTTTATGGCAATATTATGATGGTTGATTTTTCTACAAAGAATAAACCAACCTAACAGTAGAATGTTAAACGAAGATACGACGATTCCACCACGGGTGTCTTTTTGATCTCCATAACTGGAATACCTTTCATCTACTCCTGAAGCTAAATCAACAAATGATTGAAAAAAAATTAATAAAATAATAAAGAAAAACAGTATAACGGCTATTTTTTTTGCTTTTATTTCACCTTCAAATATGAAATATAACGGTAGGCATATAATGATAGATTTATGGAATAAAAAACCAATAAAAATTGAGGTGATGTAATGGTAAGCTTGTCTTTTTATTATAAAAATAACAGCGACAGAGAATATAGCAATGGCGATAGCTTGTCGAGTACCGTTGAGCTGAAAATAATAAGGACCTATAAATAACAAGGTAATTAATGATAGTGTTTTTAAGTTAAAGCGTTTTAGAGTATAAAAATAGCAACTAGTTATAATGATGGAGCTGAAGAGAAATAAAATGAAATAATTATGAGTAAATTGATGCCCTAAATAGTTTAGCAACCAAAAGCCGGGTTCACCTTGTTCATCAATTATTGCTAGGGCGCTTTCTAGTGTGTTTATTTTATTGAAAAAATAAACATAACTACCCGTATCTGTGCCTACTTTTATTGATTTAAAGGCGGCGATCACGATAAGCGGGGTAGCAGCGATGAATAATGAGACCCTCAGAGCCGTTTCATTAAATTTCTTGCGATACGCAATAAAAAAAAGACTAATGGATAATATATTAGCAATGAAATAGGGGATCACTATCTATCTTCTTTTGGTATATTCATCTAAATAGTTTTTTGCCATTCGTTTATTTGAAAAACTCACACCAAAATCTTCAAGCATTCTTTGACTATCAAATGTCACTTCATTATGACTATTTGTTAATTTTTTTATTGCCTTGATTAACGATTTTTCATTAAAATCAAAAGTTTCTACACCTGAGGAGATATGCTGTTTTATTTCTTTATGTGGGGGAATCAAAGATAGTGCGGTAGGAATACCCGCAGCAATTGACTCTAATACTGCCATGGGCATACCTTCAGCTAAAGATGGGTTGATAAATATCGCGTTTTTAGGGATTTTATTAACGAAGTTCTCGGTAAAACCGTGAAGCTTTATTATGGAGGATGTTTTTTCTTGAATGACATTAAAGAGTTCCCCATCACCATAGATATGCAAAACAATATTTTTGAATTCACCTTGTATGTTTTTAATGCAGTCGAGTAAAAATAAAATATTCTTTCTGGGGATTAGTCTACCTGCAAAAACAAGATTAAGTTGCTCGCTTGGTTTTCTGATAATATGTTGCTCGGGCACACCGTTATATATTATTTGAGATTTTAATTTCAGCTTCGTGGCAACGCCACTAGAAACGCTGACTATATTATTAATAAAAGATAAGGCTAGGTTGTGAATACAGAAATATAATGAAGCTTTAAGAAGAGAGTATTCTTTTTTGTAATCGGCCCACAGATCACAATGTACAGTGGTAAGGCTTTTGTTCTTATTCAATATTGATACGAGTGGGTTAGCAATATCTGCTAGTAAACAATGACTATGTAAAATGTCAATTTTTTCATTTTTTATTAGTTGTCTTAGTTTTAATATACTTTTTAAATTAAAACCGCCTAAATCTACAATTTGGACATTTTTATTTTTGAATATATTTTGATAATTATCTTCAATACCTAAAAAACAACAGACAAATATTTGATGATTAGTTTTACTCAGACTATTTATTAAAGAAACAACAACATTTGCGGGGCCGGTATTTTTCAAAAGCGGAAGTAAGTAAATAATCTTCATAACCACCTAATTTTAAAGTTTTTTAATATATTGAATAAATAAACGTAGATCATCATTTTCAATTTTACGAGCAAAACAACAATTAAGTGCTTTCGCTTTAACTATGTCATTTAATAAGAATTTTTGTAAGACTTTTTTTGCTTTATGCCGCCCCCAATCAATATAGTGTATCCCTTGTTTTAGAGAGCCTTGCCCATAGTCGGTACAGATTTTATCAACGTATGGTGAATTATAGGCGAACGTATGAAATATTTTCTCATCGGGGGCATGCATTTTTTCGAATTGTTCAATACTTTCTTTTTTACTGCATTCTATCAGGATATATTTTGCTAATTCGTGGCTCATACACCACCACTGTGAACCTTTAACATAAGTTGCGTAATTGAAGTTTCTATTTGTGGGGAAAAGCTTAATTATTTTATTGAGTAATAACATAGTATAAATTTTGGTTCGACTTTTAGTAAGATAAGCTTCACCAGGGTTGGTAAATAGAGACCTATAGTAGTGACATTTAAAAAACTCATCTTTTAATGGGCTAGGCTTATCTTTGGTGGCTGTTTGATGCCAAAATGAGAAATAACTAAGATCATTGTTAAGGTAATGTTTAAGTTCTGACTTTGAAAGTAAAGGTGTGTCTGCACCACTAATTAAAATAAACTTATCATAGTGACCATGTTCACAAGCTATTTGTAGTAGTTTGATGGTCGCTTTTACTATATTAAAAGTGCCCCAGCGAGTTCTAAAACGTTCATTTTTAGGCACAACAACTGTTTTTTTATGAGCATGATTTAAAAGTGTGTGTTCCGCTTTATCATCAAGGTGTAAAAATAGCACGTCATCATCGGAACAGTAATAATGGGAAACCTGCTCTAAAAAGGAAAAATTATTATGTGCTAGGCAAAGAAAAGCTATTTTAATTTTCATCTGATAATATCTTTATTCATGGTCTATACAGTTTTTTAAGGTTTGATACTTATCTGAAATATTAGGTAACGCTATTTGATGTGTATCTATTTTTAACAGTGTAGCTATGGTATTAATGATGTTGTCAGGATTATATTCTCTAATTAAATAAATATGAGGTAAAGGTTTCAGCCAATCTTCATAGGTTTGCATGATTTTATGATTATTATTGGTTAATACAACACAAGGTGTTTTAGTGATCACTGAAAAAATCATCCCGTGCAAGCGATCAGTGACAATGACTTTGGATTGTTTAAACTCTGCCCATATTTTTTCTAGTGCTTGTTGTCTTTCATGCCACGATAACTCTGATGTGCCAATATGAGTGTCAGTAAAAGTTACATTTGAGCAATATTTACTTTTTATTGAGGCTATTAATTCATTACGTTGTTCTGTTGAAAGATTTGATTCATCATCATCTCTAATACAGCAAGTAATAGACTTTCTTGTTAATTCAGGAATACTTTTATTTAAAGACAATACGATGTCTGGGCAGAACAAAGCGACAGCTTTTAATTTTTCATTCATCATCTTTAATGACACACTTTCTCGGGCAAACATATGAAACTTACTATGAGAGTTATAATATTTAAAAGATGCTGATAACGATGATTTCCCTACATCATCATTACTAAAATCAATGGTTTGAGGAAAAGATATTATTTTATTGTTAGGGAATTCCTTAAGCCAAAGCAATCTAAAGTTTTCTATTTCTTGATATTTATTGGTGAGGTTGCCCCCTCCTACTATGGTAATAATATCATCATCTGTTAAGTGTTTTTTTAATGTTCTAATGTTTTTTAGGGTACGACTAATGGGGACGTCAATGATGTCTCTGTCAGGGTAGTTACTTGTTAAAAACTGGTGTTGTGCATAGCTAATGGCAACATCCCCCAAGTTTCCGTAATCTGCAGCTAATGCGACGATTATTTTTTTTCGATTGGAAAGAAAATTACCATTTATGTTATCTCGGGTTAAATAACTGTTTAATTTTTGCTTTAGTTTTAGGGGAATAAAATTTTTAATATTCATTTGATTATTTGACTCCCTTATTTCTTATTATTTTAAAGAACATTTTTATTTCATCTTTTGTTGGATATAACTTGGGAGGTTGCTCGTTTAGTATTTTTTTATAAACTAACATGGTTATGAGCAATCTTATAAGAGACGAAAGCAAAAGAGCAATACTTACTGTTAATAATATGTTTAGTTCAAATTGATAAAAAACAAATATAAATTAAAGGCACTGTAGATATAACTTGCCTAAAAAGCACTAAGCCGGGTCGTCCAGAAGCATTAAATCTCTGTGATAATAACCAACCTAAGCCTGAAATAACGCATTCACAGGTTAAAAATATAAAGGGTAAGATTGAATCACGGTATTCGTTGCCAAATATCACAGGTATTAACCAAGAAGAAAGCATAATTATAATTATGCATACGCACATGAGGGGAATAAACAAAAAGGAAAAAAAGGTTTTAACGGCTAGTGATAATTCGGATTCAGATTTACCTGCAAATTTTGAATAAATTACCATTGATATGGTTTCGGGAATAATGCCTATTAATCTAGATAATCCAAATGCTACTCCATATAGGCCGAATTCTTTCATTGTTCCTACATTTAAGATAATGATTTTGTCTATATTGTTAATAAATATACCCAGAAGTGAAGTCCCATAAATTTTTAGGCTGTATTTGGATATGTTTATTAATTTGAGAGGCGTTATAATTCTTGAGTTTTTCTCTTTTAACAGTAAGTTATAACTTAAAATAAGTAAGCTAAATAAGGTTGATACCAGTATTATATTGATGAATGCTTGGAGCGGGATGTTAGGTTCATGTAAATAGTAACCCGCTAATAACAATATATTCACTAAGGGTGTAAACGCTTTAATTGTATTGTAAAAATATAATTTTTTTTCGACTTGAGAAGCGTTCTGAAAATAACTATTGATTGATGTTACTAAGCTTAATAGGGTAATGATAAAAAAAAAGCCAGTTAATTCATTAGGCAATAAAAATACTTTAGTTATGAATGCAATTATGAGAGCACTTAATGAAATAAGAACAGTAGAATGTATTAATAACTGAAAACCATTCCTTTGAGCCATTCTTGTCTGGTATACATAACCTTGTGCCAAGCCAAATTGTGAGAAGCTTGAAATTAAGGCAACAATCATCAATATTGAACCATAAATCCCTCGATTTTCAGGACCTAAGAACCTAGCAAGTAAAACACTATAAATAAAACCTAAAATAACCGTAACAGCAGAGACTATGATAGATTGAAAAACGGTTTTATACATTGGGGTAAATATCTGGTTGATTTTAATTGACAATATCACTTAATCTGATATTTCTCACCCAAAATAAATAATAAATAACTAGACGTAGACCTAGATTTTTTTATCTATTATTTGTTTTTGGGGGTATGGAAAATAGCAGCTGTTCATCGCCTTGTGATTATAGCCAACCTTGAAGTGGTCAAGTACGTGCCAACTTGGAGGTTCAGTGCTAAAATCGTATTAATTAATACAGGTAAACCCCCGGCTCTGCCGGGGAGACTCACATAGGTTCTACCTATACCGCGGTATAGGTATCCTTTCACCTCGACTAAAAGAGGAAAGAAAACCTATGC
>JAESPR010000090.1 GCA_016765685.1 Colwellia sp.
ACTTGATTAATGTCCGTTCCCCATTTCATTTTTAAAAAACACTGTCATAAAGCAACGTGCCTATGTAGTTGGTTCAGGTAAAGGGCACAAAATAAGTATTGGTTATGTGGTATGTTAACGCCACTCTAAAAGCGCACTTATTTGCCGCATAGTTAAAAAGTCAGTATTTTCTCTATTAAATAATCATCAATTTGAGGGGATTTAAGTGATGGGGTAAATTGAGTGGTAAAGATAGTGTTATTCAGGGGAGTTTAAAGCCAAGCAGGGAGATACCATCCGTGAGTAACATTCCCTGTTTGATCTATCCTATTGCGATATCCTCATCGCAAACTTTATCCCTAAAGCGTCCAAAAAAGCATCCTATTTTTCTGTTGTTTCCAACACAACTAAAGCTAGACTAAAATGGCAGTTATGCAATAAAAAAAGTAAATTTTTCAACAGTATTGCTAATAATCAGGAAAATTTGCCTTTGAAGCGCTATAAAATAAGTGTCGTTGAGAACGGTATGACGTCTCTCTAGATTAGCCGTCTCAATTGACGCCATACCCTATAAAACCATGCCTGTTGCATGACCCATTAAGTGTTACACATTTTGGGATTAAATCCAGCCCTCATCGACCTTTATGTCGATGGACACTTCAAGTCGCTTATATCAATGTCTATCCTGTCATGCTCCGGTTGTTATTTGCAGTCGTTGCGACCATGGTCAGCGCTATTGCACCAATGGCTGTAGCCAAGTAGCTCGAAAAAAATCACTTAAACGAGCAAGACAGAAATATCAAAAAAGTTTCCGTGGTCGTTGTAATAATGCGGCTCGCCAAAAGCGCTTTCGCGCCAATAAAAAACAAAAAGTAACGCATCACTCTTCTATCACAATCCCCCGTCATGATGTACTGAGTAGGTCGTTAACGGGGGTGAATAAACCAGCCGTGCCTCCCAAATTCGGCAAAATTATGATTTGCCACCATTGTGGGGGCGTTTGCAGTGCGTTTTTACGTCATGATTTCTTACGGTATCAGTTTACTCGGCGTAATTTACGTTACTAAGACAGTAAAAAAGAGGTAAGGAGATAAACAATGGCCATTGATAAAGAAACGACAGCTAAAATATTGCGTTATCATTTTGTTGAAAAATGGCGTGCAGGTACTATAGCTAAACAGCTTGGACTGCATTACAGCGTTATTGACCGGGTGTTAGCCCATGCAGGACTGCCTAAAATAGAGCGCACTCGACGGGTGTCCATTATTGACCCATATTTGCCTTTTATTATTGAGACCTTGACTGAATTCCCAACACTGACCGCGGCAAGGTTGTATGAAATGGCCAAACAACGTGGCTTTAAAGGCGGCGCAAGTCAGTTTCGACAACGCATCAGTGAGCTAAGACCACGTAAGTTACCGGAAGCTTACTTACGATTAAAAACCTTGCCAGGTGAGCAAGCACAGGTGGACTGGGGGCACTTTGGTCATCTTCAAATAGGCAACGCCAAACGGCCCTTAATGGCTTTTGTCATGGTGCTCAGTTGGTCACGGCAAATATTTTTACAGTTTTATCTTAACCAGCAAATGGAAAGTTTTTTACGGGGTCATGTCGCGGCATTCACCGCATTAAAAGGCGTAGCAAGGGTTTGTCTTTTTGATAATCTCAAGTCGGCTGTACTTGAACGCCAAGGAGCAGCCATACGATTTAATCCTACCTTGTTAGATTTAGCCCACCATTATCATTTTGAGCCAAGGGCAGCCGCCCCCGCACGAGGAAATGAAAAAGGTCGGGTTGAGCGTGCTATTCGTTATATCCGTGATAACTTCTTTGCGGGGCGAAAATACACCTCGCTGGATGATTTAAATAGCCAAGCAACACAGTGGTGTAACGGGGTAAGTCGTGACAGAAAATGCCCTGAAAATACGGACATAACCGTAGGTGAAGCGTTTAAACAAGAGCAGTTAAGTTTACTCGCCTTGCCTGATAATCCCTTTAATACCGATGAACGTAAGGAGGTGAAGGTACAAAAAACACCGTATGTGCGCTTTGATTTAAATGATTATTCTGTTCCACACACCCAAGTTCAGACGTTATTAACCGTGCATGCTAGCTTAACGACAGTGCGCATTATTGATGGCGACAAGCTGATTGCCGAACACCCACGCAGCTTTAGCAAAGGCGAACAAATAGAAAATGAACAGCATATTAATGCGCTGTGGCTGGCAAAAACCAATGCCTCAAGCCACCGTGGACAAAACAGGTTAACGCAAGCACTGCCATTAAGTGAAACCTTTTTACAACAAAGCCTTGAGCGCGGTCATCCCCTCAAAAGTACCATCAATCGTCTTAACCAATTCCTTGATGATTACGGTCGCCATGCGCTTAATAGTGCACTAGTCGAGGCCATCAAACAGCAATCTCCCAGTGTAGAAGCCATCGAATTAATTCTGGAGCAGCGCCGAGAGCAACGCCAACAACCACCCCCTATTGCTGTATCGGTTCCTGATAAAGTAAAAAACATTACCGTAAAACCCGCTAATCTCAGCGATTATGATGTGTTAGGAGCAGATGATGATTGAACAAAGCGAACTAAAACAACAGGCCAAAATGTTAAAGCTACACGGTTTACTCGAACACTGGCATCAGCTTAGCGCTGAGCACTATCCGCAGCTTGCACAGTGGTTAGCATGGGAGCTAACCACGCGAAAACAGCGTTCACTTGAACGGCGTTTAAACAGCGCTAAGCTTGGACGTTTTAAGCCGTTAACCGAATTTGATTGGACTTGGCCAAACAAAATAGACCAACACAGCGTACATCAATGGATGCAGCTTAGTTTTTTAGCAGAGGCCATGAACCCCATTATTATTGGCAGTAATGGGGTGGGTAAGTCCACCATCGCGCAAAATATCGGCTATCAAGCGGTCATGCAAGGATACACGGTCATCTTTACTAGCGCCGCCAACATGCTCAATGACCTTGCTACCCAAGATGGTGATAACGCCCTGAGACGACGATTAGCTTACTACGCTAAGCCGACCTTATTAATTATCGATGAAGTTGGTTACCTTTCCTACAGCAACCGCCACGCCGACTTACTGTTTGAAATCATCAACCGCCGTTATGAAAAAAGCGCCACCCTAGTCACCACTAACCGCCCCTTTAGTGAATGGAATGAAGTCTTCCCCAATGCTGCTTGCGTGGTATCGCTAATTGACAGATTAATCCATCACAGTGAAGTATTAGCCATTGAAGGGAATTCATATCGTATGAAAGAAGCACAAGAGCAAGCCAATAAACGCAAAAGCGCTAAAGCAGTAAAAGGCAGTAAAAAAGAGGGCAAGCAATGAGAACGATAAAACTTAACACTCACTGGACAACCGGGCAGGCTGAGGATATTTACTTGTTATTGGATGAAATAAAATCAGCTATCTGGCAAAGTTATGGTGAAGATATTGTTAAAATGCACCGAGAAATCGCTTATGAGAAAAGATTAGAAAAAGAAGAAAGCAACACTAATGATGATTTACCGTTTTAGTTATTGAGCTGATTAAATGAAAATCTGGCGCTAGTGGATCCTGATCGGTAATTTATTATGCGGCAAATAGCTGCGGTTTTACGTCGGCACCTACAGCTCAAGCCGTTTACTCCATAAACAGTAACCACCACGACTGTAGTAAAGAATTTTTATGTAAGTTCGTCGCTTGTTGATAAACACAAATAACTCGCCACTGTTTGCTGGTCGTTTGAGTTTAGATTGCGCTAGTGCGGCTAATCCATCGAATTGATTACGCATGTCTACGGGATGGGCGTAAAGCCATACCGATAAGTTGGGCTCTTGCAGTAACATTAGTTATTCATCATGCGTAAAACAATGCCATTAGGTAATGCTAATTCAATATCCCAGCTTGGTGACGGCACGGTTTGCTCAGGCATAATATTAACCCAATCTGTTTTGCTATTATCATGCTCATGCTCATGCTGGCTTTGCGTTGTTGATGGGTAAAGTGAGGTGTTTTCTAAACGTTTACGCCAGGCGTAAAAGCTTGAGGGGTTAAGTTTTTGTTGTTTGCAAAATTGGGCTGTTTGCAAACCGCTTGATGCATGCTGCTTGAATATTTGGTGCCATTGCTCAGGTGTTCTATGGGTATTTGCCATTGTTTTTCTCGGTGGGTAAATAATGGCATTACTTTAGATAGATTTAGGTTGGGATGGAATACGTCTTAAATTGATCGCTTACGTTCAAGCTTACGCTAGCACGATATATTCATCGCAGGGCTTGACTGTCGATGGTGATACATTGGTTTTAGCAAATTCGTATTTTGATAGAGCAAATACTTATGTGGCAGGAAGCCGCCATAAACAAAATTGTTATTGGTTTTTTAACTCAGAAGAAACTGATATTGCTTTACTTGATGAGCAACTAAGTATCAATGATCAAAGCCGATTGAAGCTTGTTGCAAATTGGTGCAAACAGGAAAGTGATGTGAAGCAGGCAACTGAATTTTTAGAAGCCAGCCCAAAATCAATAAAATCTCAAAAACTGCAAAGGTAGAGGGTGTAATCCTAAGTGTGTAAATACCCTTTTAGATATGAGGAGCAATCTGCTCCTCAAATTCGATTATAAAACGATTTAACGCTGGTTTCCAAAGGTAACTTAGCACCTATTACTGCCTAGAGTTATTTTGACTCTAGTTTATTTAAAAGCCTTACTAAAGAACGTCCTAAGGCTGCTGCCATGTTCACAGGAACTGCATTACCAATCTGTTTATAGATAGCTGTTAAAGGGCCTTGGAACTCCCAACTATCAGGAAAAGTCTGTATACGTGCATATTCTTTAGACTGAAGTGGTCTTGTCTCAATGGGATGGCAACGCTCAGTTTGTTTTTGAGCCGGAGACGTAGTCAATGTTAAACTAGGTTCTTGCATGGATAATCTTCTAGCCATGCCTGTTTTACCTCCGCCTAGAAAATAACTTCCTTGCATGTATTCTCTTTGAAGATCATCACTTAAATTTCTCCAATAGCCTCCCTGTGGAACTTCTTTCATAATTTCAGCTTTTCGTTTAGGGTAGTTTTGACCAGCGGATTCAGGAACATCTGCATCATACAATTCACCTTTTGTAAATGCGTCACCAACTGTCATGATGCGATTATATGGTGAAGGCCACTTAAACTCGGCTTTGTTTATTAAGTCATTACGAACACCTACTAATATTAGGCGTTCTCTTTTTTGTGGTACTTTGTAAAATATTGCTTTAATAACTTTAGGTTCAACGATTAGAGTGTAACCAATTTCTTCTATGACCTTTTTAATAGTCTCAAGTGTTCGGCCATTATCATGTGTAAGAAGTGCTCTTACATTTTCAGCCATAAATACTTTTGGTTTAGTTTCCTTTATTGCTCTAGCCATTTGATAAAATAACGTACCCCTAGTGTCTTCAAAGCCTAAGCTTTTACCTGCATATGAAAATGCTTGGCAAGGAAAACCACCTGTTAAGACATCAACTTCTTCTTTAATTGTTGTGAAGTCTATATCTGAAATATCACCTTGGATAACATTCCAATCAGGTCTGTTGTGCTTCAATGTATTACAAGCATGCTTATCCATTTCATTTAACAATACACTTTCAAATCCGGCTTGCTCCATCCCCAAAGCGAGTCCACCACCACCTGCGAACAATTCGACTAAGTTATATTTTCTATTGGGCTTTGTATTTAATTCACTCTCCCATTGGGATTCATGAAGGCTTTTGACAGCAGGAAAGTGTAGTACCTGAGCCTTATCAATTAACCCCGACTTCTTACAAGGAACAATTTCACCCTTTTTAATTCTTGATTCAATTGATCTTTTTGGGAGTGATAAAATATCAGATAGCACAGCTAAACTAAAAAAATCTTGTTGTTTTTCTTGAGGGTTGTTCATTAAGAGTGCTACCTATAATTAAATGTGCCTAAACTACTGATCAAGTATACAGACATTGTATCAATAGGTCCAGTAGAAATAGTAAATAAATTAATAAACAGTATAATCACATGATAAAAAAAGATATTTTATGTAATGCAAAAAACAGATGATATTCAACTAATAATTTAACTCTAAACGGAATTTACATAATGCCAGATAAGAAAGTAATAAAATCACAATTGAAAGCTAAATTGAAAGCTATTTTAAAGATAGAATCTAGGGTAAAGGATAAAGCTAAAGATATTGAGGTAGGTGATGTTAGTCCTTTCTTTTTAAGCCTTTTGGGTCACGAAATAACGCTTTATGGAAAAGTGGCTCACTCTATTACCACAACCTTTGGCATGAGCTTCTATGAACAAGTTTGTCAAATACTGTCAGAAAGTGTTGGCTACGAGGTGCAGTTGCAGTACAAGATGCAGGGTGAAGTTAATGGAGAAATTTCTGAATATCTTGATACGTTATTAGAGGACAATAATTATAAAGCAGATAGAGTTAAGGAAATTGAACATATTAAACAGCTCACTACTCCTGGTGAGGCTGTAACTAATCCCGATAGTACAGTTGACGTATTTGTAAAAACTCCTGATGGGGTTGAGTATTACATTGATATTACGACGGTTAAACCTAACAAAAAAGAGTTTAGGACATTAAAACGAAAGCTTTTAAAGTGGACTGCCATGCGATTAAGCATTGATCCTAATGCTGATGTTAGAGCATTCATAGCAATTCCGTATAATCCTGAAGCAATAAATGATCCCTCTTGTACCAAATATAAACGGTTTTCAGCATTTTACGATCGAAAAGATATATTAGTCGGTAACGAGTTATGGAATGTTATTTCGAATAACACTTTTAATATATTAGATATGATAACTGTCTTTGAGGATTTAAGTTCGGAAGTGACAAGCCAATTAAAATCAGAATTAACAAAACACACCAAATAAATTATAACCATGATCTAGTAATTGATTTAATTATCTATAATAAGGGTTAACCATACTATTTATGAAGCAGTACTTTGACAAATTAATGGCCTTATCGGAATTAAAGTTAAAACGTGATCTCAAGGGAACTTGGTCAGAAGGAAGTTCTACTTACTTTAAGGCATTGTTTGATGAATTGGATGAAGTAAAGGAAGAATTACATAGTGACCGAAGGTGTTATCTTGAAGATGAGCTTGGGGATGTACTTTGGGATTATTTGTGTTTATTGAAGCACTTAGAAAATGAAAAAAAAATAGACATAAACTCACTACTTCAAAGAGCTAATAAAAAATATGACCGGAGAGTTATAGGTATTATAAATGGAGAGACATGGGATGTTATCAAATCTGAACAAAAGCAACTTTTAGAAAATGAACAAAAAGAACTAAGCATTAAATAAATATCAAATTAATATATAAAGCATAAATAACAACGTCATAAAATTGCTAGGAGCTTAGATGCAGTTAATCAATAAACTATTCGATCAAAGAATAAATGCGCATAACCTTTTATTTGAAATATCTATAGATGAGTATTTACAAATTTCTCATGCAATACTAAATAAAAATGAATTTCAAAGACGTCGAGTAAAGTCATCATCAACCGTATATAACTTACTGCGAAAAGATCTCGAGATTGGTTGTATTATCCCTCCTCTAGTACTGGCATTATCTGATGATTCTATTGATAGTAGCTTAGAAGACCCGGAAAAAATCCTAGAACAGAAAACAGATCGCTTAATTATATTAGATGGTTTACAGCGAACTTATACAATTAGAGATGTTTTTAATGAAATAACAAACTCTGGTGATGGTGAAAGACTAGATAGTTTTAAGAAAATTAAAATAAGAATTGAAATATACATTGGAATTAATAAATTAGGGATTCTATATCGTATGCTTACCCTAAATACTGGGCAAACAGCTATGTCGATGAGACACCAAATTGAAATTCTATATTCGGATTACTTGGATGTTGAATTTGAAGGTATAACGTTAATCCTAGAGGCTGAAAATAGAGCTAATAAAAAGTTTGGTGAATATAAATTCAAAGAAGTCATCGAAGGCTTCACATCCTATTTAGATAGAAATTATTTACCAATGAATAGGAATGATTTACTTGAAAATATTGAGAGTCTTGAAAAATTATCAAATATGAATCAAGAAAGTGATATTTTTAAAGATTATTTAAGAGCATTTCATGGTTTTTTAAAACACTTAGTGAACATTTCCAATGACTGGCAATTCAATTCAGATGTCTATGAACAAATTACTGGTGGGACTAAACCATTATCAGGTCAGCCCTTTGCTAGTAGTCCAGAAAAAATATTTGCCAAAAGCCAAGTTATGACTGGGTTTGGATCAGCCATAGGGAAATTGGTTGATTTCGAGGACTTTTCAAATATTGGCGATGTCATCCCCTTAATTTCAAAGGTAAAATTAGATAAAAGTGATGAAACGTACATCAAACTAATATCTATGCTTGATCAAATTAAAACGATGGCCAAAAAGATTGGTAATGATCAACGATTATTTTTCCATTTTATTTTTAGGTCGCTCTTCGACAAAAAAAGTGATGGTTATTTGAATTTAGATAAAGCCATATCCGAGGCATTCACTGACTATTTAAGAAAGACAAGTTAAATAACTATGCCTTTAATACTTGATGGAAAAAAGTACGATAAAATTAAATTTGACCAAGGAGAGAGTAGTTCGCTTTTCATTTTAAGCTCAACGGATGATGGAAGCGAGATAGTTTTTGATTATTTACCCAAACTAGACTCAAGCTTTAATAGCGATGAATATGAGGTGCTTTTATTAGAAAACAGTTTTCTTAATGCAGAAAATGATGTGTTTACTCTGTATGAACGTTACCACAATACTACTTCTGATAAATGTGAGAGTAAAAGGGTTGGTTGGGTATTCCCAATAACAATTTTAGAAAGCAATGAAAGTGAGCACTCGAATAATACTCATTTACATGGATATCAGTATGTCGCATTTGAGCACCTCTTAAAAGCAAAAACTCATATAAACCCAACTATAGATGTAAGGTTTAATCAATCAGGAAAATACTCTTTATCTGAAATTTATGGTGAAAATACTATACTGGCTGTTATTAAAAAGACGCGAGTTCCTTCGCCTCAACAATTTACCTTGCAAAGCTACATTCCAAGTTTGTCACAATATGGTTATTTTATAAAAAATGAATTTGAATTAAATCATAGGGTTGATCAATATAAATGTTCTTATTTGGAGCTAAGAGGGAAAAAACGTTTATACATTAGACGCTCAGACGTAAAACTGTTAGAAAATCAATATTTTAATGATTTATATACACAATACTTCAAAACTATTTCTAATCCTTTACTGAGATTTCATTTAATTTATCAAGTTATAGAGCATATTATTGGTGAAAGGTTCGATAAGGATTTTGAAGAAATCATCGTAAAATACCAACAGAATAAGATACAAAAAAACGACTTTATTGAAGAAATAAATGAACTTAAAAAGGAAAGAACAAATATACGGAAAGTGTTTAATATTTATAAAAGCAATTATAACAATTCAGGTAATTACCTTGCAGATTTAAAAAGAGATTGCCAAGACATATTAGAGAAGCATACAGAAGTAAAGGATGATGTTGGCGACTTAGTTTACGATGTAAGGAACTTGTTAGTTCATAACTTTAGGAAGTTAAGTGAGCTAGAAAAAGAAAAATTAAATCAAATAAATATGACATTTGAGTTAGTTACATCTGACTTTTTAATATACGGGATAGAAAATTGATTACTTTTTAATTTGATGACAGATTGAGATATCCGCCTATTTATCATTATCAGATTGATTTTATTATAGTTTTATATGTATTTAGAACCAAAACTATGAATAGTAAATATACAATCATATGTTATTGCTGTCGGGGTATATTCTGGGGTATCCCTTTCTTGTTGGATAATTTAATCAATCATAAACAACGTCTTATAGTCATTGTGGGCGGCATGATGTAAGCATCACCTTGCGCTGTTATTTCTTGATTGGCCTGACCCGTAACATCAAACAGATTTGCAAACAAGCGCACATCTTCAACCATGGCTTTACCTTTGGCAATATTGTCACCATCGGTTATTACTTCTACTCCTGTATCACTTCGACCATCTTCACCCGCCAATGCTTCTTCGGCAATAACCTCATTAGTAAAGTTAGTTTCCATTTGCGCCAAATTAGCTAAAACACTTTCCGTACCAGATAAGCTATCATCAGCGGCAATAGCGTCAACTAAAGCAGTTGCTGTAGCTTTAGCGCCATTAAGTACATCAGCCAGTGACAATTCAAATTCGGCATCATTATCTTGGTTAACTAAAAAAGCCCCATTGTTCGCGGTTAAATCAGCAGCAACATCTGAAAATTTTGTTGACAGGATATTAGCGTTATCATTTTCACCTGAAAATAATGCCGACATAATACCCGCATTAATTAAGCCATATCTTAGTTCGTTGTCGTTATCTTCGGCAACCACGTCGCTAGCGCTTTCAACAGCTGTAGGCTCTAATGTAGTAATACTCCCTTCAATACGAAATGTGTTGGCAATAAGCGATGATTTTTCTTGTACCGTTTCAGGGGTAACTGCACCGTTGCCATTTTCAATTAATATTGCTGCTAAATGGGTGAGGGCTGAAATGTTGGTGGTAACGGCGCCATTGCTGTCGGCGTTAACCACAGAAATAGAAGAGAGTTTAAAATTAGGGTCTGTTGCCGTTAAATCAATACTTTCACCAAAAGCACTTGTGCCACAACCTGCTACCCCATCACAGACCATAGTTGTAGGGTTTGCGGTATCACTGCTTACGGAAAGTTCAACTTTCACCGGTCCAGTATAATCAAGCAAAGTAAAACTGTAATTTCCTTTGTCGTCAGTAGTGATGTTTGCTTGCTCAATTTCACTACTGGTTAGTGCAACTGGGCTGCCATCAACAAATTTATAAAGTAAGCTCCTAATGAACCACCTACCGGTATTTTGTAAGCACTAAGATCAGCCGTATTGGATTTATATAATGAAAGGTAACGCAGGGAGATGCCATCCTTGAGCAACATTCCCTGTTTTGTCATCCTGA
>JAESPR010000003.1 GCA_016765685.1 Colwellia sp.
CACAGAATACATTCCCGGCCCTTCTCAAAACGAAAGGCTCTACAGTGGCGACATTTTACGCCGCTACAATCAGAAAATCTGACCGCTTCTGTGGGGTACTATTGCTCCGGAATTTACACGCCTGAGTTTGATGACATGGAACAAGCCCAAACCATCAACGGCCTGATCATGGATCACTACAATGACATCATTGAAAGCCTAAATGACGGACAATACCGTCCAGTTTATGACATTGATACTGACGATAGCATCCTCTGGGAAACGTGGGCTGAAGGATTTTCAGAAGCTCTTTCTCTCGCTCCTGACGCTTGGCACAATTTCCACAAAGATCAGAATAAAAATATACAGAGTGCCTTTTTTATGCTCGCAAGATTGGCGCAACTTGCGACCCATAACCCTGATCTTGAACCCATGGAAATAGACACTGAGCTGAAAAAACTCGCTTCAGAAATCATCCCTTTACACGTCGAAACCTTACACCGCGCAAGACTGGCGGCGGCAACACCACACCCCAAAACACCTGCCAATCAAAACCGCCCCAAAGTTGGACGCAACGCCCCCTGCCCTTGTGGATCAGGGAAGAAATATAAGAAATGCTGTTTGACCTAAATAGTAAGTAGAGCCACCTAAACCGTTGAGCACACCGTGCGAATAAGCCCCCCACGAAAGTGGGCAGAGCGGATTGTGGTACCACAATCCATGTCCTGCCCCTCGACACGACATGGAAGACGCGGAACTCATTAGAAAACACAGAGCCACAAGGGTAATACCCCCCCAATAATTAGCGGTGGCCTTAACACCAACTTCAAATTCCTTAATCTAGCGGGCCTTGGAGGAACGAACGTAGCTTTATATTGTCCGAGTGTAGCGCCTTGTTAGCTGTTTTGGGTCATTTTAAGCCCATCATTCAAAAGGGTTAAATTAGGCTTATTTGTATAATCAATAGACCGTAGCCAATCTAAATAGTATTTTTTTAATATTTCGTTTCCTTTAGGATTAAGCATTGATGAAGTAATAGAAAAATCAGAATCTACCCCTAATTCCAAAACTTCTTTTCCTTCATCTGATAACAGGTTGTTTTCTTTTAGCCACTCCATTACTGCCACAAAATGTTCTTTTGCTACTTTCAAGCTTGGGCAATTTTGCCCTTCTGGAAAATGCCACGAAACTTTATCATAAACTTCTATATTAGACATTATGGATACCTCCTTATTTCAGTTTTCTTTTCTTTTGGTATCTCTGACAGTTGCCCCGTGTCACGATCCTTAATAAAGTTTCCGCCCTCATTTCTAATTCTATCTTCTTTGGCAACCTGCACCTCTTTTGGGGCAGTCTCGGATGTTACTTCAACACTCTTGACAAATTCTCCGTCCTTAGTAATTATAAAATCGATTCGTCTTGCTTTACCTGTTTCTGAATCTTTTACTATGTTTCCATCCTTATCTCTCAAGAACTGCTCTCTTTCGATTTTAAAGCCTTCTTTTTCGGGGAACTCTTTCTCAAGATCTTTCAGCGCAAGATCTTCTCGATTTGCTCCTGCTTCTCTATTCTTTTCAATCTGCTCAATTTTTTCTACATTGTTTTTTTCGGCGATTAATTCATTTTGTGCTTTTACACATTCAAGTGAACTATTCTCTATAGGCTCAATGCTACTTTGAAGAGGTGATTCTTTTAAGCCTTCGCCTACAATAATTTCATCAGACCAACCTGTTTCTTCACGCACCTTATCCTTTTCAATGACCGTAAGTCCCTCTACACTGTTGTCGCTACGCTCTTGAGATTCAGTGTTTTTTTCGTCATCCGAAAAATCTGGAATCGTATTGGATAAATCACTTCTTGAATCTAATTTATTGAGAGCCAAATCCTCTTTAGTCTCCATTTGTTCAAGCGTTGGGCCTAATATTTCTTTCATCATATAACACTTTCCCTATTCATCATTTTCACCTCAATAAATGCGTTCTCTAATACATTTCTGTTTTTAGGTTTATTTCGAATTATAAGTTCGAGAACCTGTTCCATAAGGGCATTGTCTTCCGCTTCATCAAACAAAGCCTGATCCAGCTGTGTCATCACCTGAGACCGAATAGCCTTTAACCATTCGATTGGTTGGTTAATATGGGCATTAGCCAAAAGAATTTTGGGTAGCCCCAGAGTATCCCCTACCAGGTAAGGCAGGTCATTTAGGTCATCACAGGCCTCTTCAACAACTTTTGGATTGTAGGGATGGTATTCAGCCTTTGCTTCTCTTAAGACCTCACCATCAGATGTCAGGGCAAACTTAATGACCGATTTAAGGAACCTTGACTTTGCATTAACTCGAATATCAACAAGGAGCTGGTTACTGGCCTCATAGGTAAAAGGAAGCTCATTTGTAAATTGATTAAACTGGCAAAGAACCGGCTCTAGCCAGTTGTTCTGATAAATCGCCGCACAACCTGTTTTTAAGGAAGCGAGCTCTTCAATCTGTTCCTCATTCAAACGCGCAGATTTTCCAACTAGGTTTCGATCATCAAAATCAGGCAAACGTAAAATAATCTTTGTATTCGTATTGCGTATGGCTGATTGATCCAAAAGTCCTGGGGCTTGGTCTGCAATGATAAAGCCTTCCCCATAGGTACGCATCTCTGCAATCGCGTTAGAGATCATCTCAACCGACTTGCCTTGAAGGTTTGCGCCCTCTTCACTTTGTGCGCCACTGGTTCTGCGGAGCAGGTTGTGAGCCTCTTCAATCACCGTTACATGCTTTAATTCTGAATTTGAACCTGCAGCCTCAGACATACGGTATTCTTGCAATTTCAAGAAAAGAACGCCCATCAAAAGGGATTTCGTTTCCGTTGACCCAACACGGGACAAATCTGCTATACAGGCTTGGTCGAACAAGATGGAAGGTTCCAATTCGTCTTTCTGGAATATCGTTTTGAAATATCCATTAGTCATGGATTTCACCCTTGTTACCAAGGCACCAGCATAATTCCCCTTCATTTCCTGAGAATAGTCTGACTCGTTGATAATCTTGGGCAAAACACCTATCAGATCATGAAAATCGGGGAAAACTGTTTTTTCAAAACGACAGATCGAATTGATCAGATCCCAACCGACCAGCTCATATGTCTCTTCAATCGCTTCCTTCAGGATGGCAGGCATAGCAGCATACATCGGCCAAACGGCATTGAGAATCTCAATCAGTCGGTCGATATGTTCCATGACATGGATGTTCTGGGGAAAGGAAAATGGGTTGAGGCGTAATAAAGGTGTATGTTTGACGTTCGTTCCAAATACATTGACACCGTCGTAGCCACCGAAAACATCCTTATATTCCCCTTTTGCGGGTTCAATAATCAAAAAAGGAATATTGTGATTTCGATAGAGCCGCTCAATGACGGAATAAATGACGTTAGATTTACCAGCACCAGTGCTACCCGTAACAAACATATGACCGCTTAGGGACTGAACATCAAGGTCAACATCAAGATATTGATCGCTTGTACCATAATTCGACACTTTGCCGACAGAGATCGTTTTTTTATCGTTTTGAGCGCCGTCCAGTCGCGTAACGGAGCGTCCAAAGGGAGCTGCGTCGTAAACCGGAATACCCGGAAGAGATTTTCTCGGCAAGCTCATTGCTACGGCTATTTCCCGCGTGCTGATCAGCGAGGTATGAGTGACACTGGGCGTTTGAAACATCTCAGGCATTTCAAAAATTGGGTGGCGTAATTGAGCTACATATTGTTGAAGTGCCATGAATTTTTCGCTGTCATCAAAGCTTTTCCACAAAGTAATGTTATTACGCTCCAAACCTGAGGTTTCACCCCGCAATGTGCCGGAATAAAGATCTGCTCCCAGCTTGACATCAATGCTGCTTGAGCCAACAAAATAGGCACCCCACTCCCACATTCCGTAGCTTTTGCATTCCTCAATACGTTCAAGTTGCGCATCGATTGATTCTAGCATTCCAGCCACTCGGCGATTTTTCCCAGTAATCTGAATGGATTTTCCGGTTCCTGTAGTTGTTGTGGCACTCTCAGTGGTGGAACTATTTTCAGCAACGGAAGTTGAATTCGTTGAGCTGTCGGCTTGTGAATGACTGTCATTGGTTGAAGTAGACGCACTTTCTGATCCACCAAACAAGCCTCCCGCAAAGCCAGCAGCACCGCCTGCAAGTGCTCCAATGGCTGCTCCAGGAAGAGTTCCGAGACCTAGGCTCATCACTCCCGCTGCGACACCACCTGAAAGTGCTCCCGACACGGCACTTGCACCAGCTTTGCTGATTGCACCTTTAATATCCATGCTTGCCTGTGACTTACTCTCCGATGTACCAAACCCAGTCGTATTGGTTATCGTCTCTCCAACAGATTTCGACAAAGTTTCCGTAATCCCCTCAGTCAGAGTTTTCCCAACGGCTTCACTGTCATTTTCGGAGAACGTGATGTTCTGCGTTTCATGTACAGATAGGGCGCTATAGATATCTGCATAGGCATTTTCTACGCGCTCCAATTCTCTTCGTGCGACTGGCGTTGCTTGAATGATGGCGGTATATTCGCGCCCTCTCATTCCATCAATGATCTTTTCGATCCCCTGAGAAAAAGAGTTGAGATCATCATTTTTAAGGGACGGAACACCGGCAATACTGGCAATAGCAGACATATCAGAGCCCTCTAACGGGCTGAGCAGTTTATGGATATCTTCATCAAAGACCCGTTCGCCGAACTGAATGCCGGGGAAGTTACCAGCAATAGCAGCCGTCAGAGTCTGATCTGCGTCGGACCCGATTTCACCATCATTTTTACGGGTGCCTATATAAATGTCCGTATGGCTTTTAACCGCTTTCAAGATAACCACAACGTTACAGTTAAAGCTATGTAGCGCGGAAAAGACGCTGTTGAATTTACCAAGCGTATCTTCGTCCTTGTCATAAACAATCCGGGTAACCCGTTGCAATCGCACCTGAGGCAAGGTCTCTTCAAGACTTGTTTCAAGCGGGATAACAGGCAAATGCGCGACTGCATCAAGGTAGCCTTTGAAAACAATGGTTTCAGTTTCTAGCAAAGCGAGCTGGAGCTTCTCCTGCCCCGTGATGTTCATCTCGTTCATGGGAACCCTTAATTCAATCTGTTAATGCTTTATAGGTGAGGAACACGAAAACTAACGCCACGATACCCCCACCGATCCACCAGTGATTTGTGGGATGGTGGGAAGAAAGCTTTTCCTTATCTTGATTATTAAAGGAGGCTGGAGTGACCTTTTCATCGATCTGAAAATTCGAATGACCCACTTGACGCAGATGGGACATAACCAGCCATAGGTTTTTAATTTTCTCTCTGGAAAAATTATCATTTAACTCGACGAAAAGGTGATCCCATAAGTTTTCTGTCCACATGTCGCAGCTATCTGTGAATAAGCTGTTACCATCGTCTAAATGGAATATATCCAGACCATTCTCGTCCGTATAGTCAATCAATACCTTGGTGGCAAAACCACCTTTTTCCCGATCTTCATCAAGTTGACGTTTAAAAATCGCGCGTACGTGAATAACATCGCTATCAGCAACAGCTTGTTTCAATCTATCACTGACATTCATTTTACATTCCTTTTTACATTTAGAACGTCATTTAATTTTTCCCGGAAATTGTCATGCCAAGAGATAATATTCTTGGCTTTATTTAGTTCAATTTCTTTATTGTTCTTATCTTTCTCGACGTTCTTCAATTTATATAAAATGTCATCAACTCGTTGATCTATTCCGATCATTTCATCAAGAAGGGCTTCTTTTGCATTTTCCTGATTTTCCCGGACAGAGTTTTCAAACTTAACTCGAGTCGCATCGAATATCCTTTGCAAATCAGTAGCAAGACCCTTTTGGAAGGCGCTATCATTAAATTTTTGAACGTCGGCGTACACGGGGATATTCAAATCATCTTTAAACCAGGTAAATGGGTTGTACAGGACTATTTGGCTTACTTTTTCATGACCCACGATTTTCCTTGCCTTATACTGATAATGAGACAGCATCTGATTGACAGGCTTCATTTCTAACAGAGAGGTTTGAAATTCAACAATCTCACCAGACAAGTCATCGGGAAGGCTTTTTTTCAATACATCAGCAACATGTTTCTTATATTCCTCGTGCAATGCTGCAAAGCGTACTCTTAAATCCTTTTCAAGACTGTCATGAAATTGAGCATTGATTGAGATCATCATTTCATTTGCTTGTTTCGTTTTAGAAACTATGAATTCCCTTGCTTCATGCTCATTTAGATCTTCTTTCTGCCTTTTTTGTAGGCTGCGAAGGAAGTGATTGAATTGAATGTTTATAGTGAAATTTTGGCTCTCTTCGTTTTTTTCAAAATTGAGATTTTCCACACGCTCTCTGAACTGTTTTGCTTTCTCAATACGACCTCGGTCATTTTGGAATTTCGCAATAACCTGATTGATTTTGTGTAATTCTTTTCCCTTTTTTTCTATGAGCGATTTCATCTGTTTGGTGATTTTTACTTTGCGTGCAGCTTCGTCAAACGTATCGACAACATCTTTCAATCGGGCAGGCTGAGCATGTTTCGAGATGTAATTTTCAAGAAGTTGTTCGAGGATGGGTACACCGCTTAGAATCTCAGCTCGCCTATTTTCATCCCCCTGCTCAAGTTGTTCATTAAGGGTGGCGTAGGCAATTGCGCCGATGTCATGTTTGACATGCTCCAGCATATTCATCTTCGGCTCCATAAGAAAAAGCTCTTTTGAGTTATTCAGACGTCCTCTTTGACTGCGGGTTAAAGCATCCTCGCCACAATTAGTCTCGGTTCGCAGCATCATGGTTAGTTCTGCTGATACAGGTATCACGAGAGGGTTATGAATTCCGTTTTCTTCAAGATAACTCCTGACATTATTTAGAGCTGTGGTAACGAGTTCTCCTCTTTCAGGATCAAATCCATCAATTTTATTCACCACAAACACAAACCGATCATGAGCTTCTCGTCCGCCCTTTTCCATCATATCCTTGATGACCTTCAACAAGGACTTATCGTCCTGCACCCCTAAATTATGGGCGTTAAGAACATAAAGAACCATGGAAGGACGGTTTGAAGTAATCGTCCGAATTGTGGCCTCGCGGTGACTTTCGTCACGCGAATTGTTCGGGCCAGGCGTATCGACAAGAACAAGGCGAACTTGTTCACGCTCATTGATTTCTGGAATGTTGCCTCGAACCTCAATCCGGGATGTTTTTTCATCCTCGTTCCATTTTTCCAGTAAAGTAGGCCTTTTATTGGTTACGTCCGAATTCGGATCGTAAATCACAGTCCAGTCATCAATCAGGCGATCATCATTCCCATACCTTTTTCCTTCAAAGCCGATCATATCGTCATAATCGTGAATTTTTGCAATAGTTGCTGTACATGCTTCGTTTTTTGAAGGCATCAGCTCCAATCCCAGCATGGCGTTAATAAGTGTTGATTTCCCTGCCGACATGGTTGCGAGGACATTAACTTCAAATTCTGGCGCAAGTGCGCGCTCAAAAGCCGCATGTATTTCCGGGGAGCGAAACTCATCAATCGGTCCGGTTTGCGCATCTTCAAAAAGTTTCTTTATATCGCTGACCCGTTCATCAACAGACCTGTCCGAGGTTATGTATTCCGCAGTGATAGAAACATCGCTTGTTTCCTGAAGGAACTGCTCGACCGCATACTTGACATCTTCCTCATCCAAAGTGGTTCCTTCAAAAACCAGATTGATCGCTCGTGAATTCAGCTCCTCGAACACCTTAGGGAGAAAACTATCAATCCATTGCGATAAACGCCTATTTCTGACGACTTCCATCAAGTTAGGATGAGGCACTCCATTGATGCTGATCTCGGTTTTGACCCTATAAGGATTATAATAAATTTTTATTTCAGTTGTTCTCATAGAAACACTCAGTTACCTGTGAAAATTGAAGAAGATGGGTAGATGATACCTCGATGTATTTTATGCCTTTGTAAACCTTGCAATGGATGCAACAAGCGCAGGATCATGTGCCCCATGAGATGCGAGGCTTGCCTGAAGGCATCTTTCAAGAGCAGGAATTCCAGTAATGATTTCAGCCTCGATGATCTCTTCCAACGTAAAGTCGCGATCACCAATGCGAATGTTTGCTGCCGTATTCTGGTGTAAAGAAGATGGTGAAAAATCTATTCCAGCGCTGGGAACATATTTGAGCGCCATGCCATACGTCTCTTTAAAAGCGAGGACATAGTCAATCTCATGAGCGATTCGGCATTGTACTCTGGAGGAAAAGGGAAGAGCTATTTGTGCTTTATGTGCCGCTAGGCAGACCCGTAATTCAAGAGACAGCTTGCCCATGACGGGAATAACAATCGGGGTTTTAAAACCCATTTCCACCAGATAGCTTTTGACTCGGCCAACATGGGTTTTAGGACACTCATCTCTTTCTAGATCCAGCGCGTCTATTTTATTAACCAAAAAGACTATGCTCGAATGATCCCCATCTATCTTCAGTTTGTCTGCAACCATTCTTAACAGGCGGCGCTCATCCTCCACCCCGAACTGTGTGGTGTTCAGCACAAACATCAGAAATGTAAAGCCATTCTCCGACAGGATCTTATGAGTAAGCTCACCATGCAACATATTGGTTGAATTATTAGGTCCCGGCGTATCGAGGAAAACCATACGTTTTACATGATTATCGATATTAGGAAAATCACCTTGAATCTCAATTGAAGTATAGGTCCCTGTATTCCAATCGCTCAAGCAGGAATCTTCATCAGAAAGTGAAACCCAGCCCGAGACTCTGCCGTCCAGATGAATTGCCTGCGCCCGGATCTCCTCCAGCCCGTCAATATCCGTAATCTTCATAGGGATCGCGGTACAGGCTTCATTTTTGGAAGGGAGCAAAGCTTTTCCCAGCATTGCATTCAAAATAGTCGTTTTACCGGAGCTCATTGGAGCGACAACAGCGACGACAAATTCATCATGGGTAGGTGACATTCTTTTCTTATTCCTCAATTTATCACTCAGTTTAGTTCAGCCTATAGATGGTATTTTCTTGTCAGCGCCATACACTTGTAAGATAGCCTATTGTTTTATAATTACTCGTAACGTGTCAAGTCCTCAACTTCATCGCCCCATGTATAAAGATGCCAGTCCATTTCCAAGCGACCGCTGGCACATAAACGTACAATCAACGAGCCATCTTCAAGTTCCTCAAAAATTTGTGTGGGATGGAACATGAACTCCCGAGCATCCACAGCCGCTTTGGGTGAGAACTTCCAAACGACGTTATAGGCCTTTTCTCCCTGATAAACCCCGAAGGAGCGTTCAGCATAGGCCTGAAGAGAAAAGCCCTCATCCCGCTCAAAGGGGGTTTGCGTGAGTGTCACGTTCTTGATATTGCTCAGAGAAAAAAGACGAAATGCATTCACCTGTTCATTTAAATTAAAGGCAACCAAATAATGCCGCCGGTTTCCGTAAAGAAAGCCATAGGGACAAACAGGCTGAACGCTCTCCGAACCGTATGTTCGCGAAACGTAGTGCAAATCCACCTGACAACATTTCAGCATAGCCTCGCGGAGTTTTTCCAGTACAGCGGGAGCAACCTGTGGGCGTGGACCGGGGCGCAGGGCAAACCCTTCGGCCTCTATCAAGGCTTCTAGGTCCGTTGCTGTTTTTCGCTTCAAGTTGCCTTTTTGCAGGTTACTAATTTTGAGATACAAACGCTTCAATATATCGACTTGCCTCGACATATTGTTATGTTCGGCATGTTTGATCGCAATTTCCAGTTCTGCAAGCTCTTGTGCATCTACTGAAATGAAACGGTTCACCATACCGGACGGTAAGCGCCAGTGCTTTTCCTTCCCGTCGACAGTGAAGTCTTCAATCTGGGTAAATACTATGCCTACTTTTTCGATCATTCTTTCCGCAGTACGCTTTGAAACGCCGAACTTTTCCATAACCTCTCTTTTGGTTACACCTTCAGCTGAAGCTTGCATCCTCATAGCTAGGTCGAATATCCTGTATTCTGGCATCACGACACTCCTCGCAACTTTTAAGGTGGAAAAAAGAAGATAATACACCACTTTATATATTTTTATGGGGCTGTACTAGATAACGCATAAAAGGTGTTATCATGTCCCAGACAGCATCGTTTATTCTGACTGCTGGCGAGGTTACAACGTGCTGGACGTCTCTGAATTCAAGCATTTCCGCATTAATCACTCTGAGCTTTTTGCAGACCAAAAAAATCATATCAACGGGATCGAGAATTTTTGGAATCAAGCAAAGCGCCACATGCGTAAATTCAACGGTGTTCTGAAGGTCCATTTTAGCCTATTCTTGAAGGAATGTGAGTGGCTTTTTAACAACAGTGACCCGTCAGCTCAATTAAAGCAAATAAGGCAATGGGTTAAGGGCAATTTGAACTAGTTATCTGGTACAGCCTCATTTTTATTTTTCTCCAGTCGATGTGCAATCTCATGGATCACCAAATAAATACAGACCAGTGAAACAGAACCTCCAATAAACCTTAACATGGGATCTATCCTTTCTTTAGATTAAGAGAGCGGGGGTATCTCTCCCCGCTTTCAAGTTTTAGTATGAAAAGTATAATGCACTGGGTCGTCATAATTTGACGAGGTTCCGTCAAAACCTTTCAAATCATATTGAATTTGGCATTTCTTACCTTTTCTTCTTACGAATTTGTGACGTAAACACTTCCCGAACTCTGTGACCCGGATACGTCACCAGCATTCCTGATAAATTAGATTCATTGATTGATAACAAATAGTTATACTTCATGCACGGCATTTGAATTTTTACAGGGTGTTTTTTGCATATGCAGTTCTTAAACTTTGGGCCACGGTCTGTTTTAGCCGCTTTTCCCGGATACCTCACCAGCATTTGCATGATTTAGATTCAGCTATTCCGGATGCAGGAATAGCTGTCGAACGCCCTCGTCATAGTCAAATCGTTAAGTTAGTTTAGTCTCTTAACTTAAGCATGGATTTCTAGAAGCGAACGCACCGTGTTGACCATGTGTTGACTTTTACATTTACGGGA
>JAESPR010000091.1 GCA_016765685.1 Colwellia sp.
AAAAATTACTATTAAAGCATCAAGCGGTTTATCTGATGAAGAAGTTGAGCAAATGGTACGTGACGCTGAAGCTAACGCTGATGCCGATGCTAAATTTGAAGAATTAGTAACCGCACGTAACCAAGCTGACGGTATGATTCACGCTACTCGCAAGCAAGTTGAAGAAGTAGGCGATGATTTACCCGCGGAAGATAAAGAGAAAATTGAAGTGGCATTAACTGAGCTTGAAGAAACAGTTAAAAGCGATGACAAAGAAGCGATTGACGCAAAATCTCAAGCGTTAATGGAAGCATCGGCTAAGTTAATGGAAATTGCTCAAGCCAAACAACAAGCACAAGCTGCACCTGAAGGCGCAGAGCAAGCTACTGATGCTGGCGCAGCACCAGCTGATGATGTAGTAGATGCTGAGTTTGAAGAAGTTAAAGAGGACGACAAATAAGCCATCCACTAACCTTATTGCTATTTAGTTCTATTTCATCGTTGAGTGTACTCACCTAGTAAACTAGGCTCCGTGCACTCGCCTTGAACTAGCACTAACTAGCTGCAAGTTAAGCGGATTTTAAGTTTATTTATTCAAACCTTAAAGCGTCGGTATTTATCGGCGCTTCTTGCGTTAGAAACATAGCGTTTAAATGTAGGTCGTCCCGAGTGAAACGAGGCGCGACAAGGTAACAAAAAAGAAGTCATTTATGTCAAAACGTGATTATTATGAAACTCTGGGTGTATCCAAAAGCGCCGAAGAGAAAGAAATTAAAAAATCCTACAAAAAGTTAGCGATGAAATATCATCCTGACAGAACTGAAGGTGATAAAGCTAAAGAAGAAACCTTTAAAGAGATTAAAGAAGCCTACGAAATATTAAAAGATGATCAAAAGCGCGCTGCGTACGATCAATACGGCCATGCTGCTTTTGAACAAGGTGGACACGGTGGCGGCGGTGGCCATGGTGACTTTGGCGATGCTTTTGGTGATATATTTGGTGATATATTTGGTGGCGGTCGCGGTCGCGGTGGTCGTCAATCACGCGCACAACGGGGTTCAGATTTACGTTATAACGTCGAGTTAACTCTAGAAGATGCAGTAAAAGGTAAAAGCTTAGAAATTAAAGTGCCGACCTTTGTTAGTTGTGATCCCTGTGATGGCTCAGGCGCTAAAAAAGGTACCTCAGCAAGAACGTGTTCAACTTGTCATGGTCATGGGCAAGTGCAAATGCGTCAAGGCCTCTTTGCTGTGCAGCAAACTTGTCCAACGTGTAGCGGAAAAGGTAAGGTTATTACTGAACCTTGCCCCTCATGTCGTGGTCAAGGTCGTGTTGAAAAAACTAAAACTTTATCGGTTAAAATACCACCGGGTGTTGATACCGGTGATAGAATTCGTTTATCGGGTGAAGGTGAAGCAGGGGAGCATGGCGCGCCTAGTGGTGATTTATACGTGCAGGTGAATGTGCGTGATCATAATATTTTTGTTCGTGATGAAAACCACTTGTATTGTGAAGTGCCCATTAGTTTTGTCACCGCGGCCTTAGGTGGCGATATTGAAGTGCCAACACTAGGCGGAAAAGTTAAGCTTAAAGTGCCAAAAGAAACGCAAACAGGTAAAATGTTCCGCTTGCGTGGTAAAGGTGTTAAGTCAGTGCGCAGTGCTTCTACCGGTGATTTAATGTGTAAAGTGGTACTGGAAACACCGGTTAATTTATCCGGTGATCAAGCGGATTTATTACGTCAATTAGAAGAAAAAATGGGTAAAAGCAGTAAAAAGCATAGCCCGAAAGAAACGGGTTTTTTTGATGGTGTGAAAAGTTTTTTTGATGATTTGAAAAGTTAACCAACGTAGCTGAATTATAGCTTTAAGCGATAACTTTACAGTTAACAAAAAGCCCTAAAAATTCACTTTTTAGGGCTTTGTTTTTTTAACCAAAGTTCATAAGTTAGACATTAAGAGATTATAGGATTTAGACCGCACTTTAGCCGTCCTTTTTCTTTATCTATTTTCAGGTTTGCTCTTTGAGCGTATTTTGATAAAAAACCTATAGCTTTTTGCCATGTTTTTTTTCAGTGTCGATATCACGCCTTGTGTTATCGATTCCATTAACTGATAAAACCAACCTTGTGTGTTTTTTGCCACCATAAATGTCGAAAACTCCACACCTACAAGCTGCTGAACACTAAATCCTATTCTTCGTTTTACCAATAAAGTCAGTAAAATTGCCCATACTAGCCCCTCCATCATGGTTGCTTTTCTCGTATTAAACTTACGAAGGTTGCAATAGGATTTGGGTGCAGTTCTTTTGAGTCGACGTCATTTTAACAATGATTCCTCTTCTTCTCCTGAGTTTTATAATAAGCCCAATATTCTTCAAAGTCACCGCTAGACCTTAGTGAGCGCAGTCTTAAAACTGCCTCCGCTCCTTTTAGGCTCCAGCGTGACCCTGTTAAATCTAGTCGATCATTAATGATATGCCTGCAAGCTCCTTCAATAACGCCACTCGCGATAGGAAAACCTTTTTTCAACGCTTCGTCATAACGAAAACGAGATTTGTTTTTTAATAAACACTTGGCACAAATATCCACTGCACCTCGGTTTTTAATTTTCTTTTTAGTTGCTTTAATTCGAAGTCCTTTAGCGACTTGGTTGCAATTGCCGTTGGGGATCTTTAAAGATTGAAATGCGATCCATTTTTCAACTTTAGGATCTCCTTTCTCGAAAAAGCACCATGCAGCTTTCCATAAATATTCAAGTACATGAATGAAGTCCATGATGATAGTCGCCTTTACACCCAATGACTTCATCACTTTTTCAATCAACTTTAGTTGGTGTGGGTGGCCGTCAATGAGTACAACCCATTCCCTTTTTTGCTCTGGATCTCTTTGTAAAGCCTCTTTAAATGTATCTTCAATAACAAATTCGGCACTGTTTTCAATGCTTGCCCATACACGTTTATTACGCTTGGAATAAGGAAGTTTGCTTACATTATTTTTTTCATTGTTCATTATTGATTCTGGAGCTCTGATATTAGGAAGTGCTGAATAAACAGTCGCTACTTGCGCCATACGCTTGCGATCTTTCTTCTCTCCTTGGCTTAGGCGACTATTGAGTTTTTTGCTTCGCTTTGCCGCCGTAGCCGTGCATTCACGCAGTGAATCAGATCGCATTACGATCCCTTTACCATCAAATGAAAGCACTAAGAGTCCTTGACTTTTTTCTGGCTCTACATAGCGATTTTGTAAATAGTAATGGTCAAAATCCTGTGCTATATCTTGAACTAACTGTAGGGTTTGCCGTTTAGCAATGGTTGCACCGGTTGTTGTATTGATAGATTCAACGGTGTCATCAAAAGAGTTTTTAGACGCTTCAATTGCCACTCGCTGAGCAATGCCATCTGAAAACTTTCGGCTCGCTAGATTGAGTTTTTTATCAAGAGGAAAGGCACTTTTTTCATTAGGGCTGGCATATCTAACTCTACTCACAGTTACCTCGCCGAATAGTGTTGCTAATTGTCGAGAGGTTTTATTTTTTACATTGGAAAGTGATTTTCCTTGTGAGTTTAATACCGATGCTTTTATTGTTTGCTGTGATTCAAGCTGTAACAAATATCCTTGAAACAAGTGCCTTAACAGCTCAAAACCTTCGAGTTGAATATATTTTTCAATATCCGCGTGTTCTTTGTTTTTACAACTTTCAGAGCCTAGATGTGAAATCATACTTGAAAGCTGGTTATTTGCCTCTGAAAAAAATGAAATTTCAGGCGTGTTCAGGTAAGCTAGATTCATAGAAGGCCTTTTGGAATGGTTTGTTGTGTTTCGTAGCTTAATAAGTACCACAAAAGGCTCTTCTTGTTTAGTTTTTTATTCTAACCTATTGACTTTAAATGATCTTATTGAAACTAAGAAGATCTACACCCGAATCAATTCCGCCTCGCACTGAATGGAAAAATAACAATGGAAAGTTTTAATATACTTACAGGCTTAAGTAAGGTTTAACTATTTTTTCAATAAACAGACGTGATGGTTTAATGGATATTGTATTATACTTTATTGGATTTTTATTATTATGGTTTAGATCGAAAGGTTACAAGAAAAGTAATTCTTATTCCCGACGAGATTAACCACTATTAAATATTTTGCATTAACGGCCGATAAGTAGTTATAGCAATGAATGGCTTATCTCTATTATATTTAAAACCAATGTTGAAATGTTATGGATATTTTTACTACGCAGTTAACTCGTATTGTGCCTGTACCCATTAAGCCTGCTAGCTTAAAGGTTAAAGCCTTATTGAAAGATGCAGGAGCAGGTAAATTAAAAGAAGACTCGGATCATATTGAAAATCATGATTATTACTTTGGTGAGAATAACACTGATAAAGAGCAACATAACGCTAAAGAAAATGAGCAAACTAATGCTTCTACTGTGAAGCAAGCTAATTCGACCTTGATGAGTGAAAAAGACCAAGCTAACCCTGACTCCATTGTCACTGAATCTAAAGATGTCGTTAAACATTTAGATCTTTATGTTTAACCTTTATGTTTAGTTATAAAACAGTATAATCACTATTCTCTTTATTCTCCCGTTTAATTTAACCACTATTTAATGACACTTGTTGCTCAAGCTTTCTCTCATGATGGCGCCTTAGCTAAGGCTATTGACGGTTTTTCTCCTCGCCAAGCACAAACCGATATGGCACTAGCCGTAGCCAAGGCAATTGAAAAGCAATCATCACTAATTGTTGAGGCAGGAACGGGTACAGGAAAAACTTTTGCCTATTTAATTCCTGCTTTTCTGAGCATTAAATCTGCTGCGAATAGAGATGAAAAAAACAAAAAAATCATCATCTCTACAGGCACAAAAAATTTGCAAGAACAACTCTTCCATAAAGACATACCTATCGTAAAAAAAGCCTTAGTGAGCAATGCACAAGTAGCCTTATTAAAGGGACGGGCTAATTATTTATGCCGTTACCGCTTAGCGCAGTATCAAGAAACTCGAGGTCAATTAGATGCCAGTACTTTAACTGATTTAGTGAAAGTAAAAACGTGGGCGAACAGTACGCAAAGTGGTGATATTGGTGAGTTGGTTAATGTTACTGAAGATTCAAGTGTTTTTCCTTTTATTACCAGTACGTTAGATAATTGCTTGGCAAAAGATTGTCCTGATTATGAAGACTGTTATTTAGTTAAAGCAAGGCAAAAAGCCATCGATGCTGATTTAATCGTGGTTAATCATCATTTGTTTTTTGCTGATATGGCGTTAAAAGATACTGGCTTTGGTGAGTTAATTCCCAAAGCGCAAGTAATGGTGTTTGATGAGGCGCATCAAATTGGTGATATTGCTAGTGACTATTTTGGTGAAGCGTTTTCAACCCGTCAATTGGTTGACTTATGCACCGATGTTTTGCAAGTTTATCGCAGTAAATTAACCGATGTAAAACAATTGGGGTTAGCGGCGGAAAAGCTGCAAAAAACGTGTCAAGAATTTCGGCTGTTATTTAATTACGATCCTGAGCGTGGTAATTGGCGGGAAAAATACCAACAACCACAGTTTGTGCAAAAGTTTCAGCGCTTGAAGATTGATTTAGACTTTTTATATCAAGTGATAAAATTGTGTGTATCACGTAACGAAGCGATAGATAGCTGTTTTGATAGAGCGGTGAACCTATTAGCGCAATATCATGTCATGGCTAATGTTGATGTGAATGGCATGAGTTTTTGGTACGAAACCACGCCACGTCATGTGGTATTGCATCTTACGCCATTAAGTGTTGCCGATAAGTTTAGCGCTTACGTTAAAGAATCAGGCGCTGGTTGGGTATTTACTTCAGCAACGTTAGCAGTAGATAATAGTTTTGATCATTTTGCTCAACATTTAGGTTTGCTTGGTGCAAGTCAGTTGTTATTAGAAAGTCCATTTGATTATCACCAGCAATCGCAATTAATCGTACCGCGTTATTTGCCTGAAGCGAATGATAAAAATAGAGCAAAACATTTAGCTCAGTTAGCACAACCGCTAATCAGTGCCAGTAACGGTGCATGTTTTATGTTATTTACCAGTTATCGGGTGATGCATCAAGTCGCGGAAATTTTAGCTGAGAACATTGATAACCCTTTGTTAGTGCAGGGTCAAATGGCAAAACAAGTATTGTTAGAAAAATTTGTTGCCACAAGTGATGCCATATTACTTGCCACCGCCAGTTTTTGGGAAGGTATAGATGTTAGAGGTGATAAGTTAACTTGTGTTATTATTGACAAGTTACCTTTTGCTTCACCGGATGATCCTTTGCTGCAAGCTCGTTGTGAAGATGTTCGGCGACAAGGCGGTGATGCTTTTGCGCAAATACAATTGCCACAAGCGGTTATCGCATTAAAACAGGGTGTTGGTCGGCTCATTCGTGATGTTAGCGATCGTGGGGTGATGGTGATTTGTGATAATCGTTTAGTTAATCGCCCATACGGGCAAACTTTTTTGAAAAGCTTGCCGGAAATGAAACGAAGCCGTGATTTAGGGCAAGCGGTAGCTTTCCTTGAAGGTATTAGCTAAAAGCATCGTTTAAAATACATCGTTTTAAAAATATTGTGTAAAGAGACAGTTTAAGGAATTTTGTAGTGAATTATTTGGCCATAGACGCCTCAACAGAAGCCTGTTCAGTGGCATTACAAGTTAATGGTAAAGTTTACAGCCGTTATGATTTATGTCCGCAATCTCATAGTTTACACTTGTTGCCTATGGTGGATGCAGTATTAACAGAAGCCGATATTAAATTATCACAATGTGATGGTTTGATTTTTGGACGGGGTCCGGGCAGTTTTACTGGTGTGCGTATTGGTGTTGGTGTTGCGCAAGGTTTGGCTTTTTCCGTAAACTTACCTGTGATTGGGGTGTCGAGTTTGCAAACCATGGCACAATTAGCGTTTATTAAATATCAGCAAACTCAGGTTTTTGCGGCTATTGATGCCCGCATGGGTGAAGTTTATAACGGTTATTTTGTTCTGGATGACAATAACATTATGCAAACGCAGTCGCTTAGCGATCAAAATGGTGAGGCAGTAACAGCGCCAGAGTTAGTCAGTGAACGTTTAAAGGGGATTGTCAGCCAACCTGTTTATGGCGTGGGTACCGGTTGGGATGCTTATAATGAACAGCTATACCCACTTAAAAGCAATAACGGCAGCCCTGAAGTATTGTTTCCAAATGCGGAGGCAATGTTAATCATTGGTGAAGCAGCTTTTAATCGCGGTGAGGGTGTTACTGCACAAGAGGCACAACCTGTGTATGTACGTGATACCATTTCATGGAAAAAATTGCCGGGGCGGTGACTAATTAAGCAATAGTTATCTAAGCATGAATTGCCTAAGTAGAAATTGTCTGCTAAATTTAGACTATGCAAATTTCTAATTCTTTTAGCTCGCCTTTAACTTCCGGTTTAACTACAGAAGCTAATAAAGGTAATATACAGGTTAACAAACCGGTACGTACAGCCGAGTCTGAACTTGTTGCTAAGGGTGAGCGAGAGCAACCATCAAGCAAACAAGCTCAACCTAGTATTGTTATTGATGAACAAGCCATTGCACTTTTTAAAGAAAGCCAAGCGATTTTGTCCACTCAAACAAAAACCAGTAGTGGTAGTGCAAATCAAGATCGACCCTTAGCAAAAAACGAAACGGCTGTTGCAAGTTATCAGGCGGTTAGTAACCTTGCTCAACGTGAATCTGTACAGCAACTCTTTGGCGTTGATTTGTTTGCCTAGTTGATTTGTTTGTAGTAATTTCATATCCCTTCTGTTTTATATCCGCTATTAAATCGAGTATCTATGCCTTTTTTTTCATCGAACAGTACTGTACAAGAATCATCAAGCTTTTGGCAAAAATATCATTTTTTCATTTTACTTTTTGCTGCCATTATTATTAAACAATTGCCACTGGTTTCTATCCCGTTTAATTGGTTAGAAACCTATTTTCATGAAATTAGTCATGGCATCGCGGCTATTTTAACGGGTGGCAGTGTTCTGCGTATTCAGCTATTTGTCAATGGCTCAGGTTTATGTACTACCCAAGGTGGAATCGGTTTTGTTATTAGTTTTTTTGGCTATGCGGGGGCAACGCTTTGGGGGTGGGGCATATATAAGTTAGCAAGTGCCCATCAACGTACCGCACAAATTTTTTCTGGGGTGATATTTGTCTTACTTATTAGTTCCATCATTTTTTGGGGACGCGATTTGTTAACTTGGTTTATTTTAGCGGTGTTAGCCATTATTTTTTTATTGACGATAAAACTACAAAAAATTCATTATCTACAACGATTAATGCAACTGTTTGGTTTACTGATTTTATTGAATAGTTTGTTTAGTCCATCGTATTTACTTGATGGTCGACATTTAGGTGATGGTGCAGCTTTGGCGTCGATGACTTTTATTCCTGAATTTGTTTGGGTATTGATTTGGTTCTCAATTGCTTTATTTGCGTTGTATTCTCTTTATAAAGCAGCGAAGAAATAGAGTGACTTCGATGTTTGAAAGTAATGCAATAGCAGAAGTTAATTACACCTTTGAAACGATGTCTTTGCAAGGCCTGGTTTGTGGCAGCGATGATAAAAAAGACAATATCGTGCTATGTTTGCATGGTTGGCTTGATAATGCTGCGAGTTTTTTGCCCTTAATGCCTTATTTTCAAACTAACTTATCTAATAAGCACGTTGTCGCAATTGATTGGCCGGGGCATGGTAATTCAACACACAGAAGCCTTGATGCGCATTATCATTTTATTGATTGGGTGTATGACTTATTGCAACTTTTTGAGTTAAACCAGTGGCAGCAAGTTGACATCGTTGCTCATTCCATGGGCGGCATGGTGGCAAGTGCCTTTGCTGCGGCTTTTCCGGAGAAAGTAAAATCACTAACCTTGCTAGACTCCATTGGTTTTATGAGTGCTAAAGCTGAGCAAACCACCCAACAATTGCGTGATGGTATGTTGAGCCGTTATAAAAACAACATTAAGCAACAAAGTCATACAAAGAAAAAATTCCACCCGAGTACTGATTCAGCAGTAAAAGCACGGCTTGCAGTATCGGATTTAAAATATCAGCAGGCTAAGTTACTTGTTGAACGGGGTTTGTTTGAACAAGAGCAAGGGTTTAGTTGGCGCAGTGATAGTCGTTTACGGAACACTTCCCCCTATCGGTTAACGTTAAAACAGGCTCAGCAGTTTATCTGTGATATAAAATGTCCTGTACAGTTAATTTATGGCAGTAAAGGCATGGAGTTGGTTAGCACAGGTATTGATGTTTTTGGTCCCTTATTTACTCAGTTCTCTAGTATTGAACTTGACGGTGGTCATCATGTCCATATGGAGCAACCACAAAAAACAACCGAGTTGATTAAACATTTTTTAGCTGAATAATGAAATTTCATCAGTTATTCAAACAACTGTTTAAAATTTACTGGTAGTATCAGTTGAAATTTGATAAAACAGTGGCAGAAATTAAAAGTTTCATCTTAAATGAACTAATTATAAAAAGATAACCTGTGCGCTACACTATAGCTAGCGACTAAATAATTATTGAGGAAGGTATTGTGGAAAAAATCTGGCTAGAAAAAAGTTATCCCCCTGGAGTTCCATTTGATATAAACCCTGACAAATACCCTTCATTAGTGGCCATGTTTACTAAGTATACGGTTCAATACGGTGACAGAACGGCTTTCATTAATATGGGTGCAAGTATCAGTTATACTGAGCTAGCGCAGCAAGCAACTAATTTTGCAGCTTATTTACAGCAAGACTTAGGCCTTAAAAAAGGTGATAAATTTGCCATCATGGTACCTAATACTTTGCAGTATCCTATTGCCTTGTTTGGTGCTTTGCTTGCTGGCTTAACTGTAGTGAATGTTAACCCATTATACACCGCTCGCGAGTTAGAGCATCAACTTAAAGACTCAGGCACGAAAGCGATATTGATTATTGAAAACTTTGCCCAAACGTTAGAGAAAGTCATTGATAAAACACCAGTTGAACACATTATTATGACTTCTTTGGGTGATCAATTAGGACTCGTTAAAGGTGCTATTGTTAATGCGGTAGTAAAATACGTTAAAAAAATGGTACCGGCATTTAACTTACCCAACGCTGTTCGTTTTAATGCGGCACTGGCAAGCGGCAGTAGTTTAGATTTTATCCCTGTTGATTTGTGTGGTGATGACTTAGCTTTCTTGCAATACACCGGTGGCACGACAGGTTTATCAAAAGGCGCGATGTTAACCCATCGAAATATGGTCGCTAACTTAGAACAAGCAAAAGCAGCAATAAAACCTATGCTAGAAGATGGCAAAGAGCTCGTGGTCACAGCGTTGCCGCTTTACCATATTTTTGCATTAACCGCGAACTGTTTAACCTTTATTACGCTTGGCGGTACTAATTTATTGATCACCAACCCTCGCGATATGCCTGCGTTTATTAAAGAGTTAGCTAAATACCCATTTACCGCTATTACCGGCGTCAATACCTTGTTTAATGGTTTGTTAAACACGGTTGGTTTTAGTAATGTAGATTTTTCTAATCTTAAGATGTCTTTAGGTGGCGGTATGGCGGTACAACGCCCAGTGGCAGAACGTTGGCAAAAAGTAACCGGTTCGCGCTTACTAGAAGGTTATGGCTTAACTGAATGTGCGCCTATGGTGTCGTTAAGCCCTTATAATCAAGAAAGTTATAACGGTACTATCGGTTTACCTGCGCCTTCTACGGATATTAAAATTATACTCGAAGATGGTAGTGAAGCGGCCATAGGTGAAGCGGGTGAAATGTGGGTTAAAGGTCCGCAAGTCATGAAAGGTTATTATAATCGTGAAGAAGCAACCGCTGAAATTTTAAAAGATGGCTGGCTGGCAACGGGGGATATTGGTTGTATGGACGAGCAAGGTTTCTTTAAAATTGTTGACCGCAAAAAGGATATGATTATTGTTTCAGGGTTTAATGTTTTTCCTAATGAAATAGAAGAAGTAGTGATGATGCACGAAGGTATTGTCGAAGCTGCTGCCATCGGTGTGCCACATGAAGCCACAGGTGAAATGGTGAAAATATTCGTGGTTACCAAACAAGATGATTTAGATGAAGCAACATTGATAAAGCATTGCCGTGAAAATTTGACCAACTATAAAGTACCGAAATTGGTTGAATTTAGAGATGAGTTACCAAAAACCAATGTCGGTAAGATCTTGAGAAGAGAGCTTCGTTAGACACAAACGACAAGTGGCAAGTTACAAGCGATAAGTTACTTGAAGCTTGGCACTTGTTACTTAAAACGTTTTACTGTGCTTTTAAAACTTGTCCATTTACGTCAAGACTATCATCAGACATCAAATAAACATAAAGCGGCATAATATCAGCGGGTGTCGCTAATTTGTCTTTGTCTTCTGCAGGATAAGCACAGCTGCGCATATTCGTGTTAGTTGCACCTGGGTTAATGGCGTTAGTACGTAAATTCGAATTTTCATATTCATCAGCAATCACTTGCATCATGCCAGTTGTAGCAAATTTAGATATGCTATAAGCCCCCCAATAAGCGCGACCTTGGTTACCTACCCCCGATGAAGTAAATATCAAAGAAGCATTACTTGCTAGCTGTAACGTTGAAATTAATGCTTGTGATAATAAATATTGGGCCGTGACATTAACTTTCATTACATCATCAAATATTTGCTGATGAATTTGAGTAAAAGGCGTTAACTCGCCTAACATTGAAGCATTAAGCAAAGCACCATCTAATTTGCCAAATTGATTAACAATAGTGGCTGACATATCAATATAATTTTGCTTGCTAGCGCCTTTTAAGTCTAATGGAACTATCGCTGGTTCAGCCAAGCCAAGAGCAACAATTTCATCATAAACGGCTTCAAGCTTGCTTAGTGTTTTACCTAATAAAATAACGGTTGCCCCAAGTTTTGCGTAAGTTATTGAGGCTTCTTTACCTATACCGCTACCTGCACCGGTAACAAGTATGGTTTTATTATTAAGGCTGTTTTCTTTTATAGTATATGCAAACATTTTTATCTTAAGTATTTTTCCAAGGAATAACGGCTATTTTACTTGATTTTTTTTTAATGACGAGAAAAAAATTAGCTTTTAATTTGTTAATTGAAAAGATTTTTAATATTAAACATGTTTTTGTTTTATTTGAGAGTAAAAAATAAAAAATATCAACTAAAATGTAAAAACAACTGGCACATTGCTAGCGCTTGCGTTAAGTTTGTTAACTGGTCTAACTAGTTGGTTTGGTCGTTATATAGAAAAAGTAGTAACGAAAACCAAAAACAACATTACACTTATTAAAAATAATAGAAACAAAATAGGCATTGGGGAGAGAAAATGAAAAAGTTAGTTCTTAGTCTAGCAATTGTCAGCGCATTTGGTTTAAGTGGCTGTGGTACTGAAACCATCGAAGATGTTAAAAAAGATTTTGCTGAAAATGGTACTACCATTGTTGCTTCTGCAAGAGTTGTGTTTGACCCGGCAAACGGTATTTTATCAGTACCAAATGATTTATTATTTACCGGCACTCAAGACGGTACCTTAAACCTTCCCGTTGATGACGCAACAGATTTCTCTGATCCAACTGTTGCTATGAGCGCGCTTGATGGTTGGTCTACCTCTAATCCTTTTGTGTTGGCTATTAACTTTCCAACCGGCACATCACTTGAAGGTAGTTCAGTTTTTAGTCCAGCCTCAGTAAAAATATTTGAAGCGTTAATGGGCGGCGATCCCGGCTGTGAACAAGTTCCTCGGGGAGCTGCTTGTACTGTTGTTGGTGAATTAACTTTTGGTGTTGATTTTATTGCTCAAGCATCAGGCAATAGTATTGCCGTTGTCCCTTTGAAACCTTTAAAAGCTAAAACGACTTATATTTTAGCATTAACTAATAATTTAAAAGACAGTAATGGCAAAGCCGTTGCAGGTTCGACTACTTATGAAGCTGTGCGCCAAAACATTGCTACTCATCCGTTGGCAACTGAGGCACAAAAAGGTTTACAAGGAGTAGTGAACAGTTATGAAGCCGCAATTGTTGTTGCAGGTGCTGATAAAGATGCGTTAATTTATACCATGGCATTTACCACTCAATCAACAATAGATGTGTTAGCGACAACGAAAGCATTGATGGCCAATAATGTGCCAGCAATGGTTGCTAATGCGATACAAGGCATTCCTACTATTGGTGTGATGGATACAGGCATGTCGGTTGCTGATATTTTAGCTGGTCAAATCCCACCTTCTTTGGCACCTTTGTATTCAACCGCTAATTTTATGCAAGGCAGCATTACTTTACCTTATTATTTAGGTGTACCTACTGCTGAAAACCCACTTGCTCCAACGAATGGCTGGTGGAAAAGTTTATGTGACTCTGGCGCTATGTTAGCCGGTTTTGTTGCAGGTGGTGGTACGCTTCCAGAAGGGCCTTTGTCACAATCTGATGGTGTTTGTATGGCCGTATCAGCCGCTGCAGGCCTACCGGCTCCAGGTTTACGTGATATGAGTTCAGCATTCCCGTTGGATGTTGAGCGTAACTTAACTAAATTTAGCCCCGTACCTAAAGCTAATGCTGATATGGCTATTGTTGTGCAAATGACTACGCCAGATGTCAATGTTGCTAATGCAGTGCGTGCGGGTTTAGGTTTGCCGGCTAATTTAGTTGAACCTGAGAGCGGTTGGCCAGTGGTGATATTGCAACATGGTATTACCTCTAAAAAAGAAGATATGTTAGCGATGACAGGCATTCTTTCACTGTATGGTTTAGCGACAGTGGCTATTAATCACCCTTTACACGGCGATTCAAATGTATTTGGTGGTTTATTACCGGGCGGTAGCCGAGGTTTTGATCTTACAGGCAACGGTGTTGATGATATTAATGCGTCAACCGTTTCAGCGACTCACTATATGAACTTAGCGAGTTTGCTTACCACGCGTGATAACTTACGTCAGTCAACGTCAGATTTATTAGGCTTACGTTTAGGCATGAACTTCTTAGGTGGCTTTCATGTTGAAGGTAACCCAATTAAAATAGATACCTCAAAAGTACACTTTTTAGGACATTCACTAGGCGCTATAGCAGGCATCAGTTTTATTGGTTTAACTAATACATCGCTTGTTCCTGAGGTTGACCCCTTATTTGCGGTGAAAACTAATAGTTTAGCAATGCCGGGTGTTATGGTGTCTAACTTTTTGATGGAGTCGGGCGCTTTTGGTGATGTTATCAAATCAGGTTTAACTTTTGCTGCCTCTGAGGCATTTCAAGGTTATGTTGCTCAAGCTCACATGAGCACAGCGCCACCAACTGAAGCTGAAATGGTGGGTTACTATCGTGATTTCTTTGCTATTTTAACATCAGAGCAACAAGCAGAACTCAATGGTACTTTTGCCCAGTTTACTTTTGCCGCGCAAACGGTAACGGATGCTGCAGACCCGGCTAACTACGCTGCTATGATGGTTGCTACTAATACGCCAACACACTTAATTGAAGTGATTGGAAATGGTAGTGATAATCTAGGTGACCAAGTGATTCCTAATGTTGTGTCAACTACACCCTTTGGTGGCACAGAAGGCGCGATTGCTTTATTAGGTTTGCCAAGTATTTCTCAAACAACACAAGATGCTGAATCACCAGTATCAGGTGCAGTACGTTTCTTATTTGGTCATCACAGTTCTATTTTAACGCCAGCACCAAGGGCAGAAGCGCCCAATGGTGCAATGACAGGTGCAGCGACTGCTGAAATGCAGAGTCAAGTGGCTAACTTCTTTAGCAGTGAAGGCCATCTTATTTCAGTACAAAATAGTGACGTTGTTAATTAGTTAGTTAATTAATTATTGTTCCAATATTAAAGCCCTTAGTGTTTAGCTAAGGGCTTTTTTTTACTGATAATATTGAACTAAAAACTTTATGGTTGGCTAGCTATATGCTTAATAGTAATTAAATCATCAAGTTTGATAGCAATTTAACCTTAATATAATTATTAATTTTGTTATTCTTACTAAGATTATAATAACTGGACGGATGAGCAAAAATGATTAAAAAGAATAAATGCCTCCTGAGTATGGCTTTACTCATAGGATTAACCGCTTGCCAAAATGACGATAAAAACGACGTTGAATCAACACCGGTCGCGGTGGTGCCACCGCCACCACCGATTTTAGTGGCCTTTGACAGTGATGGAGTCCTTAGTGCGAACATACGCCGCACCCGTTATGGTGTGCCACATATAACGGGCGATAACTTACAAAGTGTTGGTTTTGGCTCAGGTTATGTTTATGCTCAAGACAATATTTGTATTTTAGCGGATCAAATCATTAAAATTCGTAGTGAACGCGCTAAATATTTTGGCCCTGATAAAGTACTAGGCTCAGGTGATTCAGGCAATATAATTTCTGATTTTGGTCACCATGCTCTCGCGGTAATGGTTTCTGCAAAAGCGCTGTATCCAAGTTTATCTGAAAATACCCGAGCACTTATTGAAGGTTATGTTAGTGGTTACAATAAATATTTAAGTGATACTGGGGTTGACAATTTGGCGCCACATTGTGCTAGCAAGTCTTGGGTAACGCCTATAACCCCAATAGATTTAACCGCGTATATGTTTGCCACCTCACAATATGCTAGCGGTGCTAATGCGACTTTTATGCAACTTGCTTTTTTAGCAAACCCCGGCGAAGCAACTGAATATTTACCTTATGTTGGAGTAAGAGCTAAAAGTGCATCCGTTGGACAACGTAATGACATCATAAAAAACCTTGAATTAGCGGCTTCGACATTTGGTGATACAACAATAGATGTTGGTGATTTAGGCTCTAATGGTTGGGGCATAGGTAAAGACAAAACTGAAAATGGTAAAGGCATTGTGTTAGCCAACCCACATTTTCCTCATACGGGCCATTTAAGATTCTATCAATCACATCTTATTATCCCAGGTGTTATGGATGTTATGGGCGGCTCTTTGCAAGGTTTTCCAGTACATAATATTGGTTTTAATCAAAATCTAGGTTGGACTCATACGGTCTCTAAATCACGGCGATTTGTGGTTTATCAGTTAAGCTTAACGGAGGCTAATAAACTGCAATATAATGTTGATGGTGAAACTCAAAATATAACCAAGAAAACTTATTTTGTGGAAGTGAATGCAGGCAGTGGCAATTCTGTTATTTTATCAAAAGATTATTATTACTCACATCATGGTTTGATCATTGAAACGCCGCCGAGCAATGGCATGGCTTGGTCAGCTAATAATGCCTTTACCTTGCGTGATGCAGCTGAAAAAAATACGGATATGATCGACCACTGGTTAGCGATGAACTTAGCAACTAACCTTGATGAGTTTCAACAAGCATTTAAAGACTTCGACGGTATTCCTTGGGTAAACACTATGTATGCTGATGATCAAGGTAATGCTTTTTATATCGATAAATCTCGGGTGCTAAATCTAAATGATGCTGCGCTTGGTTTGATGCGCACAGATCCGGTATTGGTTGGAACTCGCCAAGCGATCGGTTTTGATATTCTGCCCGGAAATACCGCACTATTTGAACCGGATGGTTTAAATAGTTATCAGCAAGCCCCTAAATTGTTAAGTAGCGATTACGTGCAAAATTCTAACGATTCATATTGGTTCACTAATACGGCCACACCCTTGTCTGGTTATTCAGTTTTATATGGTGATGATTTCAGTCCGTTATCATTAAGAACACGCATGGGACTAAAAATGTTAGCTGACAGTGCAGGCGAAGATAATAAATTTAATAGCGCAGAAGTTGAAGCCGCATTACTGAGCAACCGAGCGTATTTAGCAGAAGCGGTGCTTGATGATTTAATCAGCCAATGTCAGGCTCAAGGTAATACGCCAGTTAACCTTGCTGAAGGCATGAGTGTTGATGTTACTGCGGGCTGTACTGTGCTTTCGTCTTGGGATAAGTTATTTAATAAAACCAGTAGTGGCGCGCATTTATTTAGAGAGTTTGCCTATAAATTCAATAGCGCTAGTCAATTCACTGTAGCTTTTAATCCTGAAACGCCGGCGATCACACCCAATACATTGGTAAATGATGGTAGTGCATTAAAAGCATTAGCCGTGGCTATTAAAAATATTGAAGCTGCAGGTTTCGCTCTTGATGCAACAATCGCTGATATTCAGTTCACTGAAAAAACTATGGCTGATGGCAGTGCTAGCGGCACTAAATATCCATGGGCGGGAAGTAAACACCAAGAAGGGGGCTTTAATGTTTTTTCTTCGGCAAAATCTGATGATACTTTATACCCTATTCATCAATATTTAGCCGTGAGTGATGTAGAAAGCGGCTCACTTTTAAAATCTGACTTAACAGCTGATGGTTATCACATTAATTCTGGCTCTAGTTGGATGTTTGTAGTTAACTTTACTGACAATGGTCCAAGTGCTCGCGGTTTACTTAGCTATTCTCAGTCATCAAATACAGACTCAGAACATAGTGACGATCAAAACCGTTACTATTCAGAAACTACCACGCTAAGGCCGTTACTGTTTAGTGAAGCAGATATTAGCGGCAATATTATTAGTGAAATGGATATTAGTTCAAATTAAATTTTAATTTGATTTTAAAGAGCCCTCAGCTTTGTGTTAGGGGCTTTTTTTTGTCTTAAAATGAAGTAGAATTAACGACAGATTTTATCAAGAATATTGTGCTTAGGAGCATCATTTGGATTTTTTATATGAATATGGTTTGTTTTTAGCGAAAACGGTTACTTTTGTCGTTGCTGTTATTGCCATCGTTGCTGTTATTGCGGCATCAGCTATCAAGCAAAAACATAAAAAAGGTGAGTTAGAAATCACTGATTTATCAGAGCAGTTTGAAGAAGTTGAGCAAGATGTTATACACGCGTTGTTAAACAAGGACGAGTTAAAACAAAAAGAAAAAGCGGATAAACTCTTAGCGAAGAAGAAAGCCAAAGAAGATAAAATTTTAGCGAAGAAAAAGGCTAAGTCTGACGATGAAGAACTGGTAGAAAGTAAATCTAAAATTTTCGTTATTGATTTTAAAGGCAGTATTGATGCTAAAGAAGTTAGCTCGTTGCGTGAAGAAGTTTCTGCTATTTTGTCAGTTGCGACGAAAGAGGATGAAGTTTTTGTGCGTTTAGAAAGTGGCGGTGGCATGGTGCATGGTTATGGTTTAGCGTCATCACAACTTGATAGAATTCGTCAACATGAAATACCACTAACGGTTTCGGTTGATAAAGTTGCCGCGTCAGGTGGTTATATGATGGCTTGTGTTGCCAATAACATTATTGCCGCACCGTTCGCTATTTTAGGCTCTATTGGTGTTATTGCCCAGTTACCTAATTTTAATAAGTTATTAAAGAAAAATAATATTGAGTTTGAGCAATTTACCGCGGGTGAGTTTAAACGCACGGTTACTATGTTTGGTGAAAACACCGAAAAAGGTAAAGAAAAATTTATTGAAGAGCTGGAAGAAACCCATGTGTTATTTAAAAACTTTGTTAGCGAGCATAGACCTAGTTTAGATCTTGATAAAGTGGCTACAGGAGAACATTGGTTCGGTACCAAAGCACTAGAGCTTGATTTAGTTGATAGTATTCAAACCAGTGATGATTACTTACAAAAACTGAGCAAAAGTCATAAAATCGTCGCCATTAAATACGAGATTAAAAAAGGTTTAGCAGAAAAATTTGCTAAAGCTGCCTCACTTTCTGCTGAAAGTATATTAGGAAAGTTAATGCAGAAAAATCGCATTTTTCCAAGCTAGTTATTTTCTAAGTTAGTTATAAAAGTGCCGTATTTATTCTCTGTGGGTTCACACCCACAGCTTTCAATATAAAGGAGTTTTACTTAAACCTTGTTATTAATTATTCCAGCTTTCAGGTAACAAGAGTCTATAATGTATTTAATGCTTTGATTTACTGCTTTGGCAGTTAAAGATCAAATTTGGATAATGCGTATATTTAACGGATAACTTAACATACTATGATTCTCTACTATAGATGAGTTGATAATGAGAATAGCCCACAATATTAAGCTGTTACGGCTAATAAAAATTATTCCTCCGGTTATTGTCACCATGTTCGCTTGTTTGGTGATTGTGATTGTGTTTAATCATAATCAAACTCAACTTAAACACGATATTGAAACGCTTCATCAAGACTTTATTACCTCTAAAAAAGAGATGATCAAAGCACAAGTTAAACAGCTTGTTCAACAAATTAGCTATGAAAAAAATAGCACTGAAACTATTTTAAAAAACAATATTAAAGATCATATTTATCAAGCTCACGCCATTGCCAGTAGTATTTATCAACATAATAAAGAAAAAACTGAAAGTGAAGTCACCCAATTAATTACCACAGCCTTAAGAGAGATTCGTTTCAATCAAGGGCGTGGATATGTTTTTATATATAAAACCAATGGCTTGAGTATCATGCATCCGGTTGTGCCAGCAATGGAAGGCTCAATTAAAATTGATTTGCAAGATGTTAGGGGCAACTATATTGTTCGTGAATTAGGGCAATTAGCAAAAAAAAATGGTGAGGCTTTCTATCATTGGTGGTTTGTAAAACCTAACTTAAATTCAGCTATGACTAACTCAAATGCAACAACGAACATAGGGCAAGAGTTTGAGAAGATTGGTTTTGGTAAATATTTTGCTCCATATGATTGGTTTATCGGTACGGGTGAGTATTTAATTGATGTTGAAAATGATAGTAAACAACGATTAATCAAACGAATTGCCAATATTAGATATGGCATCAATGGTTATGTGTTTTTGCTAGATACTCAAGGCAATGTACTCTCACATCTCAAACCGGACTTCCAAGGCACAAACTTACTTAATCACCACAATGCTAATGTGGTTGCGGTTAGTGAACAAATTATTGCTATAGCCAATAAAGGTGAAGGATTCTTAGAATACCTTAGCCCTTTTATGCCAAACAGTGAAAACCCGGGGCAAAAAATAAGCTTTATTCAAGGCGTTGCTCAATGGAACTGGGCAATTGGCGTCGGCTTTTATGAAAGTGAAACAGAAAAATACCTGATCAAACGCAAACTGATATTTGCCGAACAAAATAAACATCAATTAATCAGCTTATTATCGCTCAGTATTGTGGTGACGCTATTCTTCATTACATTATCACTGTTTTTAACAAAATATTTAGCAAAACGATTTACTTTATATGAAAACAGAATAAATAAAGATTTTACTGAACTTAACAAGGTGAAAGTTCAGTCTCAATATCAAGCCTTACATGACTCATTAACAACATTGCCAAATAGAATACTGCTAGATGAACACATCAAACAAGGCATCCTATCATCGAGAAAAAATAATAAAAGTCTAGCCGTAGTATTTGTGGATTTAGATGACTTTAAAAAGACTAACGATCTTTATGGACACTCTGTTGGTGATGCTTTATTGCAACACTTAGGTGACAGCTTTAATAAGTTACTTGAAAAATCGGATAGTGTTGCTCGTTTTGGTGGCGATGAGTTTATTTTTAACTTTCCTGAACTGAGCTCTCAGGCAGAGGCAGAACATAAAGTTAAGGCGATTCAACAAATATTTGATCAAGAGTTTATTATCAAAAATAAGTCTATTTATTCGAGTTGCAGTATTGGCGTTGCCATGTTTCCCAAGGATGGAGAAAATAGTGAAGAGTTGATCAGTAAAGCGGATATTGCCCTGTATAAATCTAAGTCAGAGCAAAAAGGGCGTTCATTGTTTTTCAATGAAAGTATCAACAAACAAGTAAAGCGTGATTTTTTAATTGAATCTGAATTACGTTTAGCGTTGGCAGAAAAAGAATTAACAGTGCATTATCAGCCACAAATCAGTGTTGAAACAGGCGAAATATTAGGTGTTGAGGCCTTAATTCGTTGGCAGAATAAAATACTCGGATTTGTCTCTCCGGCCGAATTTATCCAAGTCGCTGAAAATATCGGCATCATTAGCGATATAGGTGCTTTTGTGATTGAACGCGCATTACGCGACATCATGCAGTTTAACTTAAAGAATGCTTACGATTTACACTTATCTATTAATATTTCCCCTAAACAACTGATGGAACCATTTTTTGCTGAAAGTGTCGTAAATATGATCAATAAAGTGGCATTTAAGCCAAACTTAATTACACTTGAAATAACAGAAAACGTGCTTATTTCAGATTTGTCAAAAGTGCAACCGGTATTACAGCACTTGCGAGATCAAGGTTTTAAACTATCATTAGATGATTTTGGTACGGGCTATTCTTCGTTAAGTTATTTAAGTAATTTACCGATGAATGAAATAAAAATTGATCGCTCGTTTATCGACAAATTTTTAACCAATGCGCAAAGTGAGTCATTAGTTAAAACCATTATTGCCATCGGGCAATTTTGTCATTTAACCGTAGTTGCAGAAGGTGTTGAAACGAAAGAACAATATGAACGTTTAGTGTTATATCATTGTGATTTAATTCAAGGTTATTATTTCGATAAAGCATTAACGATAAATGATCTGACCACAAAGTATCAGTTAGATCATGTAGGTGCTTTTGAACATCAAAATAAATAGTTTTATTACTCAGTTATGCTTCAATACAACTAAGTACAGTGCAAATAACGCAGGGATAAACATCAATGAAACAATATTTTTCGCTAAGGACAAAAAAATTACCTTTATTGCTCATCATAAACAGTGTTATTGCGCACCATGCTTGGGCTGAAAATGACACGGGTAAAATAGAGGTTATTGAGGTTACCGCTCAAAAACGTCATCAATCGATTAATGAAATTCCGATGGCGATCACCGCGTTCAATCGTGATCAATTGGCTGAAATGGGCATTGAAGATACTACGGATATCGCCAATTTTGTGCCAAACTTTAATTATAGTGATACCGCTTTTGGTCCTCCTGTATACACCTTGCGCGGCGTTGGTTTTAATGAATCAAGTGCTCAAGCTACCTCAACCGTTGGGGTTTACATTGATGAAATTTCTATTCCATTCCCGATAATGACCAAAGCGGCAAGTTTAGATATTGAACGAGTTGAAATATTAAAAGGCCCACAAGGCACCTTATATGGTCGTAACTCAACCGCTGGCGCGATAAATTATATTGCCGCCAAACCAAGAGAAACATTTGATGCCAGTATTAAAGCAACCATCGCAAGTTTTCAAAGCTTAAGTGGAGAAGGTTTTATAACGGGCGGTGTTTCTGAAAAAGTTAACGCCCGATTAGCTTTTAAAAAAGTAAAGTCTAATGAAGGATGGCAAACCAGTGTTTCACGTGACGATAAACTCGGTAAACAAGATAAAACGGCCGCTAGGTTGAGTGTTGACATTTTATTTAATCAAGATACCAGTGCGCTGCTCAGCCTTAATTACTCTCAAGACAAATCGGAAAGTTTAGCGCCACAAGCCATCGAGTACATAGCTGCTAAAGCGGGAGGGGCGATTAATGGCTCTTTTCCTGTTTTTGGACCTATTCTTGATCTAGCGGCCAATCCCCAGCTATTTCCCGGTAATCGTAATGATATAAGTGCCGCTGATTGGACTGCAGACAGAACCCCAGCTCTTGCTCATACCACTCAGTCTTTATCGCTCAATATCAGTCATGCTTTGTCAGATACCATGACGTTTAATGCCTTAACGGGTTATACTACCTTTGAAGATAATGGCTCAGAATATGAGCGTGGTGGCACTGCAGGTGTTACCGCAGGCTATATTAGAAACTTAACGGGCGGATCGCTCGATACTATTTTTGGTGGCTCGTTAGCCGATTTTTATGAAGGACATTTACATGGTGATTATGCTGATATTCCAGACAGTGAATACGTGCCTTCTGATTATGTTTTTCAAAATGGTACTATTGATTCATTTTCACAAGAATTTCGTTTAACACAAACATTAGACAGCGTGGTGTGGATCGCCGGGCTTTATTATAGTAACAACAAAGTTGATTATCGCACTACTCAAGATTGGGGTTTGGCAACGAATGTAAATATTTTGCCGATGCCTGGTTTTGGCTTCAACAAATTGCGTAACGTTATTAAACAAAATACCACCACCTATGCCGTATTTGCCAATGCTGATTGGTTATTGTCAGAAGAACTCACCATAACAACCGGCATACGGTATACCGACGACAAAGCTGACTATGTTGGCTGTACCGAAGACATTGGTGGTCCGGGACTGGCGCTGTTCAATCAATTTTTCTTTGGTGGTGCTGACTCTGGTGGCAAGGTGAATGGCTGTGTTACCGTGCTTGATTTTGGTGAAGACAGCCAAAGATTAGGAGAAATTGACGACACTCTTGCGGAAAACTCTACCTCTTGGCGCTTGGCAGCAAATTATCAGTGGTCAGCTAATACGTCGGTGTATGCGTCATATAGTCGAGGTTATAAAGCGGGCAGTTTCCCATCACTCGCCGCTATCGTCAGTACTCAATTAGACCCTGTGGTGCAAGAACGACTAGACGCATACGAACTGGGTTTTAAAGCGCGATTAGCACAAGGCAAAGCACAGTTAAACCTGAGTGCCTTTTATTATGATTATAAAGATAAACAACTGCTGACTAAAAAAACTATCCCTGTTTTTAGAACCGCATTTACCCTAGGTAATGTAGATGATTCTGTCGTTAAAGGCATTGAAATTGACTTGCAATGGTTACCTATAGAAAACTTGACTATTATTGCGGCGGCGGGTTTACTCGACTCAGAAATTAAAAAAGGTGATGGTTTTAATCAATTAGGTCAATCACTTGATTTTTCAGGCTCACCACTACCTTTTGCTGCTGACTTTCAAGCTAACCTCTCAGCAAGATATGAATGGAATATTAGCCAAGGTTTTATTGCTTACACTGCGATAGACGGAGCTTATACCAGTGCTTACAATACTGACTTTAAAGCTGAAGTAGAAATGACCACGCAAGTATCTGATTTCATTGGTAGCGCTGTTGAAGTTAATATTCCCCCACAGCCTTATCAATATGATGATAGATTCACTCAAGATAGTTATGTCATAGCTAATGCTAGAATTGGCATTGAAAATATCAACGAGTCGTGGAAAGTATACCTTTGGGTACGCAATTTAACGGATGAATATTTTGTTTCAAGTGTGGTGAAAAATAATGAAATGATTGCGGCCTATAGCGGTATGACCAGAACTTTTGGCATCACCTTTGAGTACAATGCTTTTTAATGTCCGCTTTTTCATCTAAAAAAATCTCTTCATCAGCTTACCTTACAGGCTTAACGCTAAAATAATCCTGTATTTAAGTTAACTTGTTTGATGATTAAGCTTTTTTTCTTGAATTAAACTATTAAGTTGTACTTTTTTGTTATTTATCAGTTAATATGATTAATGAAGATTAATCAAAAGACAATAGGGATACCTTTATGGAGTTACTTCGACGCTTTAGTTTTACTCTATTATTAATGACGTTAACCACCTTGGTAGCCTGTGGTGGCGGTGATGGCAGCCTTGCTATAGATGGAAATAATATAGAGCCAGATGTTATTACTTTATCTATAGCTAAGTCAGAAGGTGAACTTGCTGTCGCAAATGATATTATTGTGAGTGTTACTGTTATGCTAGGTGGTCAGGCTCAAACTGACAAACTAGTCACTTTCTTTTTAACTGATAGTAGCGTCGCGACCTTTTCTCCAGAAGTTGGTACAGCAGTAACTGATTCTAATGGCGTTGCTTCTATTAGGATTAAAGCCACAAGTATTGCTGGGGGGGTTGAGATTACAGCAAATTATGGTACAGCTACCTCAGTAGTTATTGCATTTAATAGTGTAGGAGATGCTCCTGATGGTGAAACTAGCGCTATGTTAGTTGAGTTAACGTTGTCGCCGGATAAAAATGTTTCAGCTACTAACCCTTTAACTATTACCGCAACGGTGAGGCAAGATGGTGCGCCAGTTACTGATGCGCTAGTTACTTTTACTCTGGATAATACTGACTTAGCTAGTTTTTCTCCACAAACTGGAACTGCAAATACCAATAACGAAGGGATTGCAACTATTCTTTTAACCGCTGGTGGCAGTGCTGGTGCTGGTGAAATTAGCGCATCAATTGCGGGTGTAGAACTTGCAAAAACCACCTTTGATAGCGCAGGTGACGGTAATCCTGATGACTCTCCTAATGTAGCCAATATTGCACTTTTTGCTAGCTCTCAACAGCTTGCTTCAAGTGGTGCACAAGAAATTGAGCTTATTGCTATTGCTAAGGATGTTAATAATAATTTACTTGCGGATGTTAATATTAATTTTTCTGCCGACTCGGGTGACATTGAACAAGTTAAAACACTTACGGGTATTGATGGTAAAGCCACGGTTAAATTAAAAACTGAAGCCAATAATGCTAACCGTGTTATCACTACCATCGCTACTAGTGGTAGTGCTTCAGACTCACTTGAAATTCAAGTGGTTGGCACTACAGTTACTTTAACAGGATCTTCTTCTTTAGCTGTCAATGATGGTAATAATTTTATAATTAAGGTGCTTGATTCTGATGGTGAAGGCATTGCCAATACCATAGTAACACTATCTTTAACTAATGAATCCACAGACACACCAACGGGGGATATTGCTGCTATCACATTGCCTGAGTCGACTGTAACCGATCATACCGGCCAAGCAACTGTTATTGTTATTGGTACAACTGGGGGAACCAATACTATTGTAGCCGCGGCTTTAGGTGCTAATGCTGGACAGAGTGTAGCAGTTCAAGCTGACTCATTCTTATTTACTAGTTTTACCGATGGCGTTATTATAGTGAACCCCTCTGATGATACTAATTTACCAGATGTTAAACTTGCTCCTACTGAAGCTATTATTACCTTAACTTGGTTACGTTCAGGTGTTGCGGTTGACGATGGTACTAACATTAGTTTTACCACAACCCGTGGTACTTTAGCTGCTAATTCAGCAACAACACTTAATGGAATGGTTATAGCAAAAGTTAGCTCTAGCGATGCTGGCAAAGCATTAGTTACTTTTGTTGGTATAGATACTGTTGATGGTAAAAATATTGAATTAACTAACCAAATTGAGTTTGAATTTGTTGCTGATACTGCGGCTACTATTAAAGCACAAGCTTCACCAAATTCAATTGGCCCCGATGGTCAAACATCGACTATTTCTGTGGTAGTTAAAGATGTTAATGGTAACTTAGTTAAAGGGAAAACCATTAAGTTTGAATTGACAGATACTAGTGGAGGCTCTATTTTTCCTGCTACAGCGGTAACTGATAGTAGCGGTAGTGCTTCGACAGTTTATACCTCATTAAGTACCTCAGCGCAGGATGCTGTTACTATTGCTACCACTGTGGTAGAAACGCCGGCTGTTACCGACACTGTTACTTTAACCGTTGCTGAACGTGGATTATTTATTTCTTTAGGGACGGGTAATAAGGTTGAAGAATTAGGCACAGACAGTTACGTTAAAGAATATGCAGTTTTTGTTACTGATGCTAACTCTAACCCGATTGCTAATGAAGTCTTAACTATCTCGGCTATTCCATATAATTACTATAAAGGTTTTTGGATCCAAACCTATGATGGTGATGAGTTTATCAGTTGGGTAGCCGTTGGTGAAAATTCTGGTGGCTCTATTCTCAACCCTAGACACGAATGCCTTAATGAAGATGTCAATTTGGATGGTATTTTAGATGTTGGTGAAGATAACAATGGTGATGGTAAATTAACACCGGGTAATATTGTTGCTGCACAAGACTCAATTGTCACAGATGAAGATGGTCGTGCGGTTGTTCGCATTATCTATCCACAAAGTTATGCTCACTGGTCTGATATTAAGTTAATTGCTTCTACTAAAGTAAGCGGAACAGAAAATTCAGCACAAACTATTTTTAGTCTGCCTGTTTTAGCGGCGCATGTGCTGAATGAGAATGTTTCACCACCAACACAAGGTGTAGGTACTAATGGCCCCTTTGGTTTAAGAGCTGATTGTTCGCTTAATATTTCAGATGATTGATACCAATAAAAATTTAGCTAGGCTATAAAAAAAGGCACCTAAAGGAGCCTTTTTTTATAGCTGCTTATACCTAAATAGGTTCCTTTAGTTGTTAGCTAACTGCTGCAATAAAAATGCCGAAATTTCACCAGCCACTTTTAAAGTTTTATCACGGCTAACTTCCCCTTGACCTGAGCTATCCGTAAATGGCGCTATTTCCATCATGTCTGCACCTGTTATCGGGTATTTTGCAGCGATGGCGCGTAATATTGCCATCGCTTCATTGGGTGTTAATCCATCAGGCTCTGGCGTGCCTGTAGCGCTGGCGAAACTGTCGTCAATGGCGTCAATGTCAAAACTAACATAAAGCTCATCAATATTTTGTGCCGCTAACTGGATAAGAATATTATCAATAACTTTTTCAATACCTAACTCTTTTATCTCAATAGCCCAATGCTGTTTCACGCCAAAAGTTTGCTCCCAATGACTTTTAGGTTTACCCGTTGAGCGTATGCCAACTTGAATTAAATGTTCAGGTGCGGGTAAGTCAGCTAAAATATGGGTGCACCAAGAGCCAAAACATAAATCAATACCTAAACGCTCTACAAGCAAGTCAGTGTGGGCATCAAAGTGAATAATAGCGGTGCGCTTACCTTGTTTTTTCTTTGCTTGTAAATAGGCTTTAGTTAATGGATAACTGACACTGTGATCACCACCCAAACCGAAAATACCTTTATCTGGAAAAGCGGCGTAGAAATCATGTAAAACATCTTCAGTGATACTTAGTGGGCTAACACAAAGTTCACTTTGTGGGTCTTGATAAAGCGCTTTGCGGCAATTGGACAAAGTTGCTTCATTTAAGTATTTGTCTGACAGCAAATGTGGAATGACACGAATATCACCCAAATCGAAAGTGTTTAAATCCGGGTAACTTTTAAGCAAGGTAGTGCGCAGAAATAAAGGCCCCCAATTAGCGCCCCGTAATATTCCACCACCACAATCCGATGCTACACCTAAAATAATGGCACTAGATGCCCCTGGTAGCTTGTCTAATGAACTTTTCCATAAATTATCTATATCACTTGCTTGACCAAACATTGTTTGATGTAGCTGCTCTTTACGCTCTTTCGCGGTATTAACGGTAAAAACTCCATTGCCGGGCGGACATAGACATTGTATTAATTTATCTTTAAATTGTGCGGTCAATTGCGGCATTTTTTATCCCGTTAAATAGGTAGGTTATAAGATCAATTTTAATTTTTTAGTATTTAACTCTTATTTTTTTTAACAAAGTCGACTATGATTGCGCAGAAAATAGAGTTAAGTATTTTAAGTAAGCTTGGTAGGTAAGCTTTATCTGGGTATTATAGCCAAAAGCAGCAAGTAGTTGTAGACGCGATGGTCAGCAGAAAAAATAAATGCTTGTCAATTTGCATATTTATAGATATATGTATAAATAGGTATGCAATCATATTTTTTAAATGAACCAAATTTAAGCGCTGTTTGAATGAGATTAAAGAGCATGCTCGCACTTTCTAACTCAAACAGTAAATGAATAAAAAAACAAAAATAAATTTATCTTTTTATTCAGATAAACGGTCGAATTAGCAGGAATACAAATTTTTATGGCAAAATCATTGGTTATTGTCGAGTCGCCAGCAAAAGCGAAAACAATTAATAAATATTTAGGAAAAGACTTTATTGTTAAGTCGAGTGTTGGTCACATACGTGACTTGCCCCATAGCAGCACGGGTAAAAAAGTAGCGACTAAATCACCGGCTGAAGTGCGTAAAATGGCACCAGAAGCGAAAGCTAAATATAAAGCTAAACGTGATAAACAAGCGCTTGTTAACCGTATGGGCATTGACCCAGAGAAAAACTGGGCAGCTAATTATCAAATTCTTCCCGGCAAAGAAAAAGTTGTTGCTGAACTTAAAAAGCTTGCGGATAAAGCTGACATCATCTATCTCGCAACCGATTTGGATCGCGAGGGAGAGGCGATTGCTTGGCATTTAAAAGAAATTATTGGTGGTGATGATGACAAGTTTCGCCGCGTGGTTTTTAACGAAATAACTGAAAGCTCTATTCAGCAGGCATTCTCTACCCCAGGTGAACTCAGTATGCCCGGTGTTAATGCTCAACAAGCACGTCGATTTCTTGATCGCGTGGTTGGCTTTATGGTTAGCCCGCTATTGTGGAAAAAAGTGGCTCGTGGTTTATCGGCAGGGCGGGTGCAATCGGTTGCGGTTAAATTAGTGGTTGAAAAAGAACGTGAAATTAAAGCTTTTGATCCGAAAGAGTTTTGGGAGATTAGTGCTGATACGCATGCAACGTCATCGGTAAGTAAAGGGCAATCATTAGCCTTAGATGTGACTCATCATAATGGTAAAGCCTTTAAACCTACCAATAAAACCGATGCGGACAGTGCCTTAGCGATATTAAAGTCAGCTGATTATGCGGTTAGTAAACGTGAAGACAGGCCTTCAAAAAGTACCCCTTCAGCGCCGTTTATTACCTCTACATTACAACAAGCGGCGAGTACTAAATTAGGTTATGGTGTCAAGCGTACTATGGGCTTGGCTCAGCGTTTGTATGAAGCAGGTCACATCACTTATATGCGTACCGACTCTACTAATTTAAGTAAAGATGCGGTTGATATGTGTCGTACTTTTATCAGTAAAAGTTTTGGCGAAAACTATTTACCTGAAAAGCCGAAAGTTTATGGCTCGAAAGCCGGCGCGCAAGAAGCGCATGAGGCGATTCGTCCGTCAAATGTAAAAGTTGAATCTGCTTTTATGGATGGCATTGACGCCGATGCTGAAAAACTTTATGACTTAATTTGGCGTCAGTTTGTTGCTTGTCAAATGACTGCAGCACGTTACACCGTAAGCACCTTAACTATTAGTGCCGCTAGCTTTGATTTAAAAGCCAAAGGTCGAGTAATGCAATTTGATGGTTGGACGCGTGTACATCCTCAACTTGCCAAAGGCGACGATAGACACTTACCTGATTTAGCGGTAGGTGAGGTGTTAGCGTTAGATAATCTGAATGCAAGTCAACACTTTACCAAGCCGCCAGCTCGTTTTGGTGAGGCTTCGTTAGTAAAAGAATTAGAAAAGCGCTCCATTGGTCGTCCATCAACGTACGCTTCAATCATTTCAACTATTCAAGATAGAGGTTACGCACGTTTAGATAAAAAGCGCTTTTACGCTGAAAAAATGGGTGAAATTGTTACCGATAGTTTATCAATGAGTTTTGAAAAACTAATGAGTTATGATTTCACCGCCAACATGGAGCAAGAGCTTGATGCCATTGCGATTGGCGAACTAGACTGGAAAGGTGTATTAGATAAATTTTATAAGAGTTTCAGCAAAAATCTCACCTTAGCGAACAAAGATGTTGATGATGGCGGAATGCGTAATAACGCGCCCATATTAACGGATATTGATTGCCCAACTTGTAATCGTAAAATGGGTATTAGAACCGCGTCAACAGGTGTATTTATGGGCTGTTCTGGTTATGCATTACCACCAAAAGAGCGCTGTACCACCACCATGAATTTAACGCCGGGTGAAGAAGCGGTTAGTGTTTTGGCTGAAGATCAAGAAACCGAAGCGTTGCGTGCAATGCATCGTTGTCAACAATGTAATACCGCCATGGACAGTTACTTGATTGATGAAACCCGTAAGTTGCATGTATGTGGTAACAATCCTGTTTGTGATGGCATTGAAGTAGAGCAGGGCACCTTTAAAATAAAAGGTTACGACGGTCCAGTACTAGAGTGTGATCGCTGTGAAGCTGACATGGAATTAAAATCAGGCCGTTTTGGTAAGTATTTTGATTGTACCAATGCTGATTGTAAAAACACTCGAAAACTACTCGCTAATGGTGAAGCTGCGCCGCCAAAAGAAGATCCGGTGCAACTACCTGAATTAGCGTGTGAAAAATCAGATGCACATTTTGTGCTGCGTGATGGTGCTGCGGGTATATTTTTGGCAGCTAATACGTTTCCTCGCTCGCGTGAAACACGTGCACCAAAAGTAGCGGAGTTAAAACGTTTTAGAGATCGAATTTCCGCTAAATTTTACTACTTAGCGGATGCACCAGAGCAAGATAATAAAGGAAACTTAGCCGTTATTCGTTATAGCCGTAAAACTAAAGAGCAGTATGTTATGACTGAAGTTGATGGTAAAGCGACTGGTTGGACGGCAAAATATATTGATAATAAGTGGATAGAAGATATCCCTAAACCTAAGAAAAAAGCTATTAAAAAGAAAGTAAAAAAGTAAGTTTAGAGTAAGAAAATTTGCGAGTTACGAGTGCACGCTCAATGTGGTGTACTTGTATCTCGATACTAAAAATATGCCAATTTATTTCGTGCCTAGGCAGATTGCTCAGGTTCAAATGTAGGTTGGGCTTCAGCCCATCAAATTGATGGTAATTCTTTATTAAAAGATGCCGTACTTATCGGTGTTTTTTACAATATGATTGATTTATCCTGACTAAATATTCTTAATGTTGCTTACTCAAGCCCTTCTAGTTTATCAATTATTTGTCTTGCTTGTGCTATGGTACAATCAGTTTTCGCCATTAACGCACTCACGGTAACCTCTGCTAACATTGATGCTATTTTCAACAACTCGTTTTGGCTTAAATGTCGGTATTGGCTTTTCAATAATGCTGTTAGCCATAACCAACTTGGTTCATCTGATTGTTCAATGAAAGCTATGATAGCTTGTAGTTGCTCAAAATTGGCTTTGAGCTGCCAATGGCGAGAGCGACCAATACGGTGAAGATCACAACCTTGTTGTCTTATATGAGCTTTCAACGTGTAAGCTTTCATGGTTCGACGCAAGAAAGAGGGTAAGGTGATAACGTTAATTTTCGCCATGTTTTTATCTGCTAGGCTAGGTTGTTGCTGTGTTTATGCTCACTCTTCTACATCTCTGGAATCGTAAGCTACCGTAAATTCTGTACATAAAAGCCAGCAATAGCGGACTTGGTTTTTTAGGCTTATCAATAGGGTAATGCTGATATTACCATTTCTTTTTTGGTTGAAATAAAACATCCAATTCATTTTCTTCATCTTTAGCTTTTCTGGCCGCGTCAGAAGCATTCGTTATTTTCAATGCGTCGGTGATTTCTATTAATTGCGCGGAAATTTCAGCATGTTTAGTGGTGGTGTACTCTGTTTTCATGGGATGATTAGTTAACGTTTGTAATGCTTTTTCAAAGTATTGGCGAGCCGAACCGAGCATTTCTTTGCTTTGTGCCTGAGAGCCTCGTTTAGTTAAACTTTCAATGTTTATTTTCAATTGCATCGCATCTAAACGCTGATCTTCTTGTGTGAATGTTTGCGCATCAAGGATGCCTCTACTTTGCTCAGATTTTAAGGTCGCTCGCAACTTTTTGATACATTGCAAAATGGCCAGTATTTGTTGTTCATTATCAGGCAAGATAAAACTATCTTCACTGTTTTGGTTAGCCGCTAAATCTTCAGCAGCTTCTAAACGAGCTTTTATTTCATTAATTCTACTTCTAATGGCTTTTACGTTAGGCATCAGCTCACGCATTATTTTCGCGGCATTTAAACTTCTTCGGTTTAAAATTTTCACCAAATTGGGGCTAGAGGGTAAACTAGCCAAATTAAGGATAAGCGCTTCGCTTTCATCGATAATTGCTTTTTGTTTAGCGACTTTAACTCTTTTCTCTGCTTCTTGTTTTTCTTTGTGCTGTTGGATAGCACTAACAACAACAACAAAAATAATTAAGGCAATGATTAAACCTACGATAATAGCGACCATGTTTAGCTCTTATTTTATAATAATGTGAACGACTTTAAGCAGTCTACAAAAAATGTCATGTTTAGCAAAGCGTAACTTACATTTAATTATGATATTTATAGGGATAACTCAATTTTCATCATAAATTATAAAGTAGTTTCAAAAAATCTTTAGTCTTTTTCCATAATTGTTGAATTAAATGTACAAAAATGAATTTTCATATGGAATAAATGTTCAATTAAGTATATTATTTTGGTCTAAGAGAGTTCCTATTCTACGTTTTAAAGCCATTATATGAAATTGCAACAATTACGCTACATCGTTGAAGTGTTAAATAATAACCTTAATGTTTCTGCTACTGCAGAAGTCCTTTTTACTTCCCAACCTGGCATTTCAAAGCAGGTTAGAATGCTTGAAGATGAATTAGGTATTCAAATATTTGGACGAAGTGGCAAACATTTAACTCATGTAACACCGGCGGGTCAAGAAGTTATTAATATTGCCCAACAAATCCTCTCTAAAGTTGAAGGTATAAAAGCGGTTGCCCGAGAACATACTCAGCCTGATGAAGGTAAATTACGTATTGCTACTACCCATACTCAGGCGCGTTATGCACTGCCTGAGGTGATCAAAGGTTTTATTAAAAAGTACGCAAAAGTATCTTTACATATGTCTCAAGGTACACCGGCACAAATTAGCGACGCGGCAGCAAAAGGTGAAGCTGATTTTGCTATTGCTACCGAGTCACTGCATTTGTATAACGACTTGGTGATGTTGCCTTGTTATCACTGGAACCGAAGCATTATTGTTCGCCAAGATCATGCTTTAGCGAGAAAGCAAGAAATTACCATTCAAGACGTGGCTAAATATTCTCTGGTAACTTATGTGTTTGGTTTTACGGGGCGTTCAGAGCTAGATGCTGCTTTTGAAAAAGCAGGGGTTGAGCCTAAAATTGCATTTACTGCAACCGATGCTGATGTAATTAAAACTTATGTTCGTTTAGGGGTAGGTATTGGTGTTATTGCTTCAATGGCTATTGATCCTAAAATTGATAGTGATTTAGTTACCATTGATGCCAGTCATTTATTTAGAGCCAGTACTACTAAAATAGGTTTTAGACGCGGTAGTTTCTTACGTGGTTATATGTTTGATTTTATTGAACGTTTTGCGCCACATTTAACCAAACATGTGGTTACCCAAGCGATGTTGTTAAAAAACAACGCGGAAGTTGATGAAATGTTTGAAAATATTCATTTGCCAACTAAATAGCAGTCAACAGCTTTAAGTTCTAAGCTACTAAAAGTAGAGTTTGTACCTCTTGAAGCTTATAACTTATCGCTTGCGGTTGAACTAACATTCAATAATATTCACCGCTAAACCACCACGAGATGTTTCTTTATATTTAGTCTTCATATCATTACCTGTTTCCCACATCGTTTTGATGACTTTGTCTAAAGAAACTTTTGATGTACCTGTGCCCCGAAGTGCCAAGCGAGAGGCGTTAATAGCTTTTACTGAACCCATGGCATTACGTTCAATACAAGGAACTTGCACTAAGCCGCCAACTGGATCGCAGGTTAAACCTAGATTGTGTTCCATGCCTATTTCAGCGGCGTTTTCTACTTGTATTGGTGTGCCACCCATAATTTCTGTTAATGCGCCCGCTGCCATTGAACAAGCAACTCCTACTTCACCTTGGCAACCCACTTCAGCACCCGATATTGAGGCATTCGTTTTATATAAAATACCAATAGCGGCCGCGGTGAGTAAATAGCGGACACAATCATCGTCTGATACTGGTTTTACAAATTTATCGTAATAACATAATACTGCGGGAATAATACCAGCGGCACCGTTTGTTGGTGCGGTTACTACACGGCTGCCGGCAGCATTTTCTTCATTGACGGCTAAAGCAAATAAGTTAACCCAGTCCAACGCACTCAGTGGGTCATCCGACTTTTCTACCATTAACGATCTATACAGTGCTGGCGCACGCCGGTTTACTTTTAATCCACCAGGTAAAATACCCTCTGTAGCAATGCCGCGATCGACACTGCTGCGCATTGCTTGCCATATATTGCCTAATTTTGCACGAATAGTAGCTTCATCGTTTAAGCATTTTTCATTATTCATCATCATGGTGCTAATGCTTAAACCACTTTCTTGTGCTAATGCCAATAATTCTGCAGCATTACTGAATTTATGAGGTTTGTTAATATTGCTATGCAAGGATAACGCTTTGTCTTTTTCTTTTTCAAAATCACAATCTTCAACGATAAAACCGCCGCCAATAGAGTAATAGGTTTGCTCTAAAACAATAGTGTTACCTTGATAGGCGAATAAGGTCATGGCATTAGCATGAGCAGGCAAGCTTTTTCTATGGTGATAAATAATGGCGTCATCTTTAGGGAAATCGACGCTGTATTTGCCGTTAAGTTTAATTTTCTGAGTCTCAACCACATGAGATAAAATAGAGTCAATGCTGTCAACAGGAATTGTTTCAGGCATTTCACCGGATAATCCTAAAATGACCGCTTTACCGGTACCATGACCAATACCTGTTTGGCCTAAAGAGCCAAATAACTCACACTTTACTCGATCAACTGTTGATATTTGAGAGCGTTTTTGCAGCGCATCAATAAATAATTTTGCGGCTTTCATTGGTCCCACTGTATGAGAGCTAGAAGGGCCTATGCCAATTGAGAACATATCAAATACACTAATCATGGGTAATTCCGAATAAAATTTTGTCGTTTGCACTTTGTGCTGGGATTAATATGGCTAATGATAACTGAAAGTCAGCAACTTTAACAACATAAGTTCTCGATAAGCTATATTTGAAAAATCAAAAGTCACCAAGGTTACTTAATATGATCAACTAAGTCTTTCATCATGGCTGCGGTTGCCCCCCAAATGTTATAGTGCTGGTAAGGATAAAAATGAACATTATGATGGCGGCCATTACGATAAGAGACAATAGTATGGTGATTTTCATCTGTTAAAAAGTGTTGCAATGGCACCTGAAAAATTTCATCAACCTCATTATCATCTTTTTGATAGGTTTGCACAGAATTAATTATAGCGATTATAGGCGTGACTTGATAACCACTGATAATTTCATAACTTGCTAGCTGGCCAATAACGGTGACTGTATTTGGGTCTAAACCAATTTCTTCTTGCGCTTCTCTTAAGGCAGTATGAACTAAATTTTTGTCGGTCGGCTCTGCTTTACCGCCGGGAAAACTTATCTGAGAAGGGTGATGTTTTAAATGACTTGCTCTTTTGGTTAATAATACGTGTAAACCAACGGATGAACCGTCGCTACCTGTTGCGCTTGAATCTGCTTGGTTGTCTTTGTTAGGCTCAAATAAGGCGATCAGTACCGCCGCCGATTTTAACGGTGCATGATGTTGATAATTATGACAAGAATCACAGTGTTGTTGAAGATTAAATCGACATAAAAACTCAGTTTTATTCATCACAGTTACGCCCTTGCTTACCTAGTTTATCTAATACCGGTAAAATGCGGCTTACTTTATCAAAGGTTTCCTGATATTCACTGCTTGCTATTGAATCTGCCACTAACCCGCCACCAGCCCAGCAATATATTTTGTTTGATGGATTATCCGACGTATTAGCACTTTTTGCATGATCACAAATTAAGGTGCGAATAGTAATACTGGTATCCATAGTGCCACAGTTTGAGATATAACCGATGCTGCCACAATAAACACTACGTCTATGGGGTTCTAGTTGCTCGATAATTTCCATGGCTCGAATTTTTGGGGCACCTGTTATTGAGCCACCTGGAAAGGCGCCGCGCAGTAAATCACTAACCTTATACTGTTTGGCTAGCTCGCCTTCAACGGTACTAACAAGGTGATGAACGGCAGGAAAACTTTCAATATCAAATAATTTAGGCACAACCACAGAATTTGGTTTACATACCTTTGAGATATCATTGCGTAGTAAATCAACAATCATTAAGTTTTCAGCACGATCTTTTATCGAATGAGCAAGTAACTGTGCATTTTTTGCATCCTGCTTATTATTCGTGCTTCTTGGCATAGTGCCTTTAATGGGTTTACTTTGTATTTTACCCTGTTTACATTGTAAAAAACGTTCGGGTGAAACACTTAAAATAACGGCACTTTCTAAGCGTATGAAAGCAGAAAATGGTGCTTTGTTTTCGGTTCTAAGAGCACAATATGCTTGAAATTCATCACCTTGATATTGAGCGCTAAAGCGTTGTGCTAAGTTAATTTGATAACAGTCCCCCGCTAACAGGTATTGTTGAACTTGGTTAAATTTTTCAATATAACTGCTTTTGTTGATATTACTCAGCCAGTTTGATGTTAAAGAAAAGTGTTGCGGTATTAAGGTTTCATTGTAGTGATTCATGAGCCGTGTTTGTATAAAATCTTGCAACTGTTGGCGTTTGTCTGGCGGACAAACTAAGAAAAACTGTTGTTTTTTATGATCAAAAATTATTGCTTGGCTGTAAATTCCTACTGCCATGTCGGGCAAGTTAATATCTTGCTCTGCTTGTATTGGCAGCTTTTCAAAACGACGTCCTAAATCATAGGCAAAATAACCTAGTGCACCACCTAAAAAGGGCAATTTTTGCGGCGAGGGCTCTAACGGTGTTAATATTTGCGCTTGAACTTTTTCTAATAAAGTTAAGGGATCTTCTTCACTACTATAGGTCTCACCACAGGTAGTGAAATTAACACTCGTTTTATCACCATAGGTGCATAAAGTGGCTTCGGGTTGCCAAACCATAATATCAAAACAACCATCTACATGTTCACTTTGTCCAGAATCTAACCACATTGCCCAAGGTTTATTGGCTATTGATGTGAATAAAGTTAATGGTGTTATATCACTCGCTAAAATTAATTTATCAGTAGATAAAGTTAAGGGGGTTAATGAAGCTAAAGTGTTGGTAAGCAAGGTGGTAGTTACTCTGATTATTCGTTAGGTAAATGTTCATATTCTACTATTGGCTACTAGTCGCGCTTTCAATAGCAAAGTATTATACTTATACCAACCAGACTAACTAAGTGATCTTTTTAAATGGTTTAAATATCCAATAACATCGTTGCTTTCAATCCTAATAGCCAGCTATTATTCAATCAAGCGCCTTGTTCTTGAAAATTTACCCTCATTAAAATTTGAACCATTAATT
>JAESPR010000092.1 GCA_016765685.1 Colwellia sp.
CAATCAAGAAAAACAGGATGCGGATAGGGATCAGCTAAAGCTGGGAGTTTAATGCGCCTTGGGCGCTTACTTTAACCCTTCTAGGGTGTCATCTAATAAGCCTCCGGCTCTGCCGGAGGTCATTTAACTCCAATTTCATTAATTCAGTGATCAATCTTAGACATAAAAAAATTGCCAAATATAAGATATTAATTTCAATATCTAGTTGTTCTACTTATTAAATAAATAACGCAATTGTTGGTGATTATAATAAGTAGAAATGATCACATGATTTGTGAGGTTGGAAAATCTAACAAAATATATATCACGCTTAAATAAGAGATAAATGCTTATCGTTAGGTATTCAAATTACCCAAGGAATTTAAATGATAAAAAATAAAGATGATCTTAATTTTTACTTAGATGCTGATAAATTTGCATTAAATAAAAAAAAATCTAGACCAGGGATAAATGACGAAATATGGAAATTTCAAATATTGTTAAGAAAAGTTGAATACTATAAAAACAAAGAGCTCGGTTTACTTTCGCAATTATTATTACCAATATATCAGTTGAGAAAACATAGGTTAGGGATACGATTAGGTTTTGATATACCTGTCAATGTATTTGGTCCCGGATTAAGAATAAATCATTTTGGTAATATCGTAGTAAACGGTTCTACCTATGTCGGAATGTGGTGTGATATACATCAGGGTGTAAATATCGGATCTAATAATTCTAAGGACGGTAAGAATCGAGTTCCTCAAATTGGCTCTAATGTTTGGATTGGGCCAGGAGTTAAAATTTTTGGTGACATTAACATTGGAGACGAAGTACAAATTGCGGCTAATGCAGTAGTAAATAAAAGTGTCGCGGCTAACAAAACCATTGGAGGTATTCCTGCAAAAATAATCAGTGAAATGGGAACTGAAAGTGTCGCGGTGGCCGCGAGTAAATCAAGCATGGCGAAGTTCATCGAATCACACCCTAAATATAAACACTATTTTGAATCACCTATAGAGTAACTATAGAGCAAGAGTACTTTACCTGTTCCAGTCAATAAGACTTATAAATCACCTTCTTATTTAGTATTTTAATTTACTGGTGGTGATTTGATTTAACAGTGAGGGCGTTGCTACCCCCTTCGGGATTGGACTTGGAGGTAATGGACCACTTTTAACTTTAGTGTTAACGTTTTCTTTTTCACTGCGTGATTCACCCATTTGATGCAATTGGTGACCACAGCAATCACAGGTTTTTTTGTTCGCTGTGGTTGATGTTGATTCAATGGTTTCTGACGTGGTATTTAATAGCTGATTATACTACACAAAAAATGGTCGAAATAAAAAGATTATCCTGACTTTAATGACTTGTATTGTTTTTTTACAATTTTATTACTGTTTTTTTAATTCATAGAGTTTTAAAAATTTTGAAGTAGAATCAATACCAATTTTTTTTGTTGTTAAAATCTGCACCTAGAAGCCGAGTCAGCCGTAATGCGAATTAGTGTGATAAATTATTGTGAAAAATGTTTGTTTACAAGAAAATCATATTAAATAAATCAGTATTATAATCGATTTTATCTCTGTAATAAAACTGTCACATAACTACCATATACTTCTTTCCGATAAAATAAACTAATCGTAATGCTGTGATGCAACTGTCGTGTTTTAACTGATTTAGGGCTAAATTTAACTTAGTTAACTAAATGCGCTATTATCAGCTTCGATTGATTTACCATGAAAATAATAACTGGAAACACATTATGGCCAGAAATTCAATAATAGGTATCTTTGCCAAGTCACCTATTAAACCATTAGAAAAACATATCCGATTGGTTGTTAAGTGTAGCAATCAACTTATCCCATTTTTTAACGCTTGTAGTGAACAAAACTGGAGCGAAGCTGCGAAAGTTCGTCGTAAATTATCAAAACTAGAGCAAGATGCAGACGCCTTAAAGCGTCAGTTACGTTTAGAGTTACCGGGTGGTTTGTTTATGCCAGTAGACCGGGCTGATTTGCTTGAGTTGCTTTCTCAGCAAGACAAAATTGCTAATAAAGCGAAAGATATCGCCGGTCGAATTTTAGGGCGAAAGTTAGAAATCCCTGAAACGCTACAAGCGCAATTTAATATTTATTTAGCGCGTTGTATTGAAGCGACAGAGAAAGCTGCCGAAGCCATTAATGAATTAGATGATTTATTAGAAACAGGTTTTCGAGGTCGTGAAGTGGTGTTAGTTGAAAAAATGATCAACCAACTCGACGAAATAGAAGATGATACTGATTCGATGCAAATAGTTTTACGTAAAAATTTATTGGCGCTTGAAAGTGATTTGAATCCGGTTGATGTAATGTTTTTATATCAAATTATTGATTGGGTTGGTGACTTAGCCGACCTTGCTGAGCGTGTTGGTGCACGTTTAGAAATTCTTTTAGCTAGAAAGTAAGGTTCAACTGATGGATATTATACTTAACTCAGGTTTTACCTTAGTGATGATTGCCGCTGTTGTTGGCTTATTCATGGCATGGGGTATTGGTGCTAACGACGTAGCTAATGCTATGGGTACTTCGGTTGGCTCTAAAGCGTTAACGATTAAACAAGCGATTATTATCGCGATGATATTTGAATTTGCGGGTGCTTATTTGGCGGGTGGTGAAGTTACTTCAACTATTCGTAAAGGCATTATTGATGCGAGCTTTTTTATTGATTCACCAGAGCTACTCGTCTTTGGCATGATTTCAGCACTTTTTGCTGCCGCTACTTGGTTACTTGTTGCTTCGGCATTAGGTTGGCCAGTATCTACTACGCACTCTATTGTTGGCGCCATTGTAGGTTTTGCTGCCGTTGGTGTTAGCCCTGATGCAGTTGAATGGGCTAAAGTTGGCGGTATTGTTGGTAGTTGGGTTGTTACGCCACTTATTTCGGGTGTGATCGCTTTTATTATTTTTAACAGTGCTCAAAAACTTATTTTTGATACCGACAAACCTTTACAGCAAGCAAAACGCTGGGTGCCAATGTATATGTTTTTTGCCGGCTTTGTGTTGTCATTAGTCACCATTAAAAAGGGACTTAAGCACTTAGACTTCAATATAGGCAATGTCGATGGCTATATTTATGCTGTTATTACCGCGGTGGTGGTTGCGCTAATTGGTAAGGTTTTTATTCATCGCCTTAAGTTTGATGAAAATGCTGCATTGAAGACTCATTATGCTAACGTTGAAAAAGTATTCGCGCTTTTAATGATAGTAACCGCTTGTGCTATGGCTTTTGCGCATGGTTCAAATGATGTTGCTAACGCGATTGGTCCATTAGCAGCCGTAGTTAGTATTGTTGAGAATGACGGACAAATTGCCGCGAAGTCGGCTATAGCTTGGTGGATTTTACCCTTAGGTGGTTTTGGTATTGTGGCAGGTTTGGCGATGTTTGGTCATAAAGTTATGGCTACTATAGGCACGGGCATTACCCATTTAACACCAAGTCGTGGTTTTGCTGCAGAATTAGCGGCAGCAAGCACCGTAGTTATCGCTTCTGGTGCGGGTTTACCAATTTCGACCACGCAAACGTTAGTTGGCGCTGTGTTAGGTGTTGGTATGGCGCGTGGTATTGCGGCAATTAACTTGAACGTAGTGCGTAATATTGTTATCTCTTGGGTGGTAACTTTACCCATAGGGGCAGGTTTATCTATTCTTTTCTTCTGGATGATGCAAGCAACTTTCACATAGGTTGATTTATATACTTAGCTAATAAAAAGCCGCAACACATGTTGCGGCTTTTTATGTTCAGGATGAACGGTATGTTGCGGTGCCATGGATGGCAAGGAGCGTGTATGAACTTATAGCTTTTTGCCTTGTAACGCAAAACGAAGCCTTGCTAGTCTCGCGCAGTTACTTCCAATAAGTGATAACCAAACTGGGTTTTTACTGGCCCTTGTACTTCGTTAAGTGGCGCAGAAAAAACTACTTTATCAAATTCAGGCACCATTTGACCGGGGCCAAAAGTTCCTAAGTCACCACCTTGAGCTTTTGATGGGCAGTTTGAGTGCTCTTGAGCTACTTCGGCAAACTCTTTTCCGCCTTCTATTTCGGCTTTTAATGCTAAACATTGTTCTTCAGTATCAACCAATAAATGGCGTGCTGCAGCTTGAGACATGGTTTTTCCTCTTTGTATTTAATTGTATGTGCTCACCATAGCGTATTTGCCCTTTTTTTAAAGTCTGTTTATTCATCAAGGCAATTGCGCCAATGAATCAATTTTATTAATATAAAAGCAATATTTAATCTGAAAAAGTAATACTGCATGAGTGAAAACATCTTTAACAACAAATTACCTAACCTCAAACATTTGAATTATTTGCTAGCGCTTGATAGACATCAGCACTTTAATAATGCAGCTAAAGCATGTTTTATCAGCCAGTCGACCTTAAGTAGTGCTATTTTGAAGTTAGAACAACAACTTTCTTGTCAATTATTAGAGCGTGATCATAAAAGCTTTGTTTTCACTAGTCATGGTAAACAGGTGGTGGCCTTGGCTCAGCAACTATTACTCAGTGCTAATGATTTGGTCGCCTTTGCCAAGCAACAAGGTGATTACAATGTTGGTAGTGTTCGCCTAGGTTGTATTCCAACCATAGCCCCCTTTTTATTAACTGATTTAGTGCAGCTATGCCAACAGCAACTACCAAAACTTGCGTTGTATTTACGTGAAGATACCACTGAAAATTTGATGTTACAGCTCGAGCAAGGCGAAATTGATTGCGCGCTATTGGCTTTCCCCATTGCCAAGCATAACTTTTCAACCCAAATTTTGGGTAAAGATAATTTTTTAATTGCCGGAGACAGGAAATTAATTGATAACTTTATGCATTCATCTAGCTATCAATCTTTGCCCGAAGAAAGCGTATTTCTGTTGAATAAAGAGCACTGTTTAACTGAACATGCAGTATCAGCTTGCCAGTTAGCTGACGCAAGTAGAATCAATAATTTTTCAGCGTCAAGTTTAGCTACTTTGGTTCAAATGACAGCCTTTCATCGTGGCGTTACTTTTTTGCCGAAAATAGCGGTAGATAAAGGGGTTGGCCAGTCTGAAGGCTTAACCATTGCTGCTATACAAGGTGATGTTTACCGAGAAATAGGCATGATTTGGCGTAAAACTAGCATGCGAGAACAGTCATTTTTAGCATTAGCTGACTTGGTATCTAGTTTGCTCGAAAAATAAAGAACTCAATTAAATGTTAATAATAGTTTACTATTAATTACTCTTAGTACATTTTTTATTAACTGTTTGGACTCTTTGAGGGGGAGAAATATCGGCAGTTGAAATATTGTTACTAACAAGTCCTTCCTCTTCATCACCGAAATGAGCAAAAAAAGCGATAAATTGTTGCAATTTTTCATTGAAAATAATGGCAAGTTCAAAGAATGTATTATGCTTATTCACTGTTTTAGTTGCTGTAAAAGCAAAGTTTTCATTAATTAATTGCTTAGATAAAGATGGTTCCAATACCATAGTGTTGTATGTAGAAGATGGCTGAGTATAAATTGAATTAACGTATGTTGCTGTATTGGTGGCGTAACTAGAGCATGAGATAACGATAATTGAAATAGTTAACAAAAGTGATATTAGTTGTTTCATGGTAATTCTCCTGTTCGGTGCTCTAGTCTGTATGCTAGCAATTGCATTCATCTTTATTTACATTTTCACTATAATTTTTTACAAATGTAAATGCTACCTTAATGAGATGGGTCGCTTCTTCACTGCGACAAACGGTTAATAGCAGTTACGATGCAAATTGATTAGTAACACTTTATTGTTTAAAGTATGACCGTTTAAAATATGAACTGTTTTTTAGCCTTAATATTTCACAAGCATTTCAAATATATTTCAAAAAAGCCAGTGATTGATTTACTGGCTTTGAAGTTGGTTGACTGCTACTTTTTCTAAAAGTTCAATTTATAACGTGCCTATGCACTTTAATCAGAAGGGAACTTTAAAACCCTTAAGGTCAGAGTTTATTCAGATGAAACACTAATTTTCCGCATTAAAGTTGGTCTGTAGAAGATCATACCAAATTTAATAACGACTCCTGAGTTATCTGCATAAGTGTAATTTGTAATGAACTTGTTGCATGTAGCTCTATTATTATATAAATAAAATGTTACATTTTTGTTGTTAATTTGTAACTGTTCCTTTAATGTTATATCCAGCTTTTAAATAAAAGGAAAATTACTGTATGAAACTTATTTGTTATTTGTTATTTGTTATTTGTTATCGTTTGAATCCACTGCGAATGAATGTCAAATTTCTCAACCTAATTCTGAACTAAAATTAATTAGTTCAACGGTAACTGGTATTGGCGTATCGCATTGTATTCATATAAAAAATGTTAACCCAGGTAAAACTAATTTCGTTGCCGATCCCAGCTTTTCAAAAGACTCTGCTTATAAGCTAAAGGTCACCACGGTTGACGGCAGTACCATTGTAAACCAACAAGTTAGCGCCGCTGGTAATGCTTCTGGTATAGGCTTCGTCGCTATATTGGACACACAATTTAATTCAGAAATAATCGTTACTTTAACGCCTTCTACTGCCAGTAGAAAATATACCTTTTATCTTATTCATGACGAAAACACCCTCACCAATGAAACCACTATTTATATTGGGTTACATTCTCAAGAAAGTATAGTTAGCATACCGCCACCTTGTCAGGGCTGCCAAATTAACAGTACGGGGTTGAACTTAAAAAAAAACTTTACAGGGCAAATGACAATATTAACCTCGATGGTTGAAGCGGCACAGTGTACTGACAGCAACCGTCCGCCTGAAAGTTCACCCATAAATGATAAAGGTGAAACGTTAAATATTAATGGCGTACTTAAAAATAGTAAAAAATGGACGGCAGATATGAACGATAGTTTGTTATTTGGTGGTACTACTGCGGCAATATTCGCCCGCTTATATGTAATGCATAAAACAGGTGGCGCGTTAGATGTTGCACATGCTCAAAACCCAAAATTTAGAGGCTCTGCTGAAATGGGGAATTTTTTATATGGCGCCAATGCCGCTGCTATGGGGCTGAGTGCCAGTTTTATATTGCGTGGCGCTGCTGGTTACCAAGCGATACAAAACAATGGTTGGGCAGGGGTGTTCCAGGGAGCCGTGAACTTTTTTGCTAACTCAGGGGATAATATTGGTGATCCGGAACAAACCATGAGAGGAGTTAACTATTACAATGAGGTGTTTCTTAGTAATCAGTCAGACTCAGCCTCTAGTTCATGTATTGATGAAAAGTCTGCTGCTAGCGATACTGGTGAACCTGGTGGCGACGGTGGCAACGGTGGCAACGGTGGCAACGGTGGCAACGGTGGCAACGGTGGCGGTTTCGGTGGTGGCGATTTCGGTGGTGGCGGTGGCGGCGGTACTTGGTGGTGCTTTGTGCAAGAGGGCTTCCCTACTTATTGCTGGCTTGAGTGATTGCCGGTAACTATCGAAGCGGGCTCGGTATTTTTATATGATTAAAAGATCTAATTTATGTTAACTAAAAAAATTATTGCCCTAATGGTGGTTGTGGTATTATTGGCTTACGCTTGTGAGGATGACCGCCCCAGTTATAAAACCGTGCAAGACAACTTTTTTGCTCATCAACGTGCTTTTAAACAAATAGCAGATATTGTTTGTCAAATGGGAAAAGTGAAACAACCTTATAGTTATACCCAAGATGAATTTGGATATGGTTTTGAAAGTACAAAAGCGGAGCATCGCATTAAAAATCTCGATGCGTTATTAATACAAGTAAGAATGTCAGAGCTTCGTTATCAAAAAACAAAATCAGGACAATGCATGGTAAGTTTGCAATATTTTGTCCGCGGTTTTGCTGGCAGTGGGTTTAAATTTGACTATAACTATCAGGTTGAAACGCCGAAACCTTATGATGCTAAAAAACATAGCTTTAAACAGCTTGTCGATGCGGCTAAAAAAGATGGTAAGGACTTTCGTTTTGATATGCCATTAGCAGATGGCTGGTATTTTACCTTTATTTATACCTAGAGGATCACGGCTAGCGCATTTTTACCCCAAATTTATGTTTATTAGAACACTTTGTAGAGGATCATAGATAGAGTTCAAACATTAAAAAAAGCCAGTAATTGCTTTACTGGCTTTGTTATTTTGTTTACGGCACATTCATACTATTTTTATAAAAAACTATTAACCGCAGGCTTTCTTATCTAACCTAAACTGGTGTAACAAGGGTTCGGTATAACCACTAGGCTGCTTTGCACCTTCAAATACTAATGAACAAGCGGCTTTAAAAGCAATGTTATTGGCAAAATCATCACTCATGGCTAGATAACTTGGATCGTGAGCATTTTGACCATCAACAATTTTTGCCATTTTCTCTAAGCTTATCTGCACTTGTTGTGGAGTGCAAATGCCATGATGTAACCAGTTAGCAATATGTTGACTAGAAATACGCAGCGTTGCTCTATCTTCCATTAAGCCGACATCATTAATATCAGGTACTTTTGAGCAACCAATACCTTGGTCTATCCAACGCACCACATAACCTAAAATGCCTTGAGCATTATTGTCTAATTCCTCTGCGATTTCAGTGTCACTCCAATTGGTATTAGTTGCCAATGGAATAGTGAGGATATCGTCTAAGCTGGCGCTTTTGCGTTGCATTAACTCTTGCTGCAAGGTAAACACATCAACACGATGGTAATGTAAGGCATGCAATGTTGCCGCTGTTGGTGAAGGTACCCATGCGGTATTGGCTCCGGCCTCTACATGGTTAATCTTAGTGGCGATCATGTTGGCCATTTGATCAGGAATTGGCCACATGCCTTTACCTATTTGGGCTTTTTGGCTAAAACCGCAGGCTAAGCCAGTATCAACATTGTTATCTTCATAAGCGCTAATCCAAGGAGTTAATTTAATATCAGCTTTACGTGCCATAGGACCTGCTGCCATCGAGGTATGAATTTCATCACCGGTTCGGTCTAAAAAGCCGGTATTAATAAATACCACGCGTTCTTTGGCAGCATGAATACAGTTTTTTAAATTAACACTGGTACGTCTTTCTTCATCCATAATGCCCATTTTGATGGTATTACGTGGCAGTGATAACGCGTCTTCAACGCGAGCAAATAAGGTGTCAGCAAACTGTACTTCATCAGGGCCATGCATTTTAGGTTTAACAATATAAATAGATGCTTCCTGACTGTTGCTAAGTTTACTATTGCCCTTAATATCATGCAAAGCAATAAGTGAGGTGATCATCGCATCCATAATGCCTTCAGGTACTTCTCGCCCTTGATTATCAATAATGGCGTTATTGGTCATTAAGTGGCCGACGTTGCGGACAAACATTAAACTGCGACCTTTTAGCGTTATTGAATCGCCCGTTAATGACTGGTATTGACGGTCTTCATTCATTGTACGGGTAAACGTTTGACCACCTTTGTTAATGTTTTCTGTTAAGTTACCTTGCATTAAGCCAAGCCAATTACGATAGGCAATCACTTTATCTTCGCCATCAACCGCCGCGACTGAATCTTCACAATCCATAATAGTGGTTAGGGCTGATTCAAGAATAATGTCACTTAAGGTTGAGGGATCTGATTTGCCTATTTCGCTGTCAGCATCAAGCACTAACTCTAGGTGCAAACCATGGTGTTGAAATACTAAAGTGTTTGGCTGGCTGATACTGCCGGTAAAACCGATGAAAGCATCAGGGTGTTGTAATGAACTTTGTTCGCCATTGTGCAAACTGACCATAAGTTGTTGTTCATTTAAGTGATATGCAACCACATCTTGATGACTACCATTGTTTAACGGAATGGATTGATCTAAATAATTTTTCGCATAATGAATAACTTTTGCACCACGAACAGCATTATAGGCTGCTGTTTTTTCTGCACCATTTTCACTACTAATAACATCAGTACCATAAAGTGCATCATATAAACTGCCCCAACGCGCATTCACCGCATTTAAGGCAAAACGAGCATTCATTATTGGCACTACCAACTGAGGCCCTGCGATTGTAGCAAGCTCAGCATCAACATTCATTGTGCTAATAGTGAAGTCGTCTACAACTGGCGTTAAATAGCCAATATCAGTTAAAAACTGTTTATAGCTAGCAAAGTTAAATTTGTCAGCAAAGTTAGCTTGGTGCCAGTGGTCTATTTGTGTTTGTAAACTATCTCGTTTGGCAAGTAGATTAGCATTATCATCAGACAAATCATTAATGATGTCAGCGAAATTTTGCCAAAATTGGGTAGAAGAAAGTCCAGATTCTGGCAGTGCTTGGTGTTCAATAAAATCGAATAAATTTTGGTTTATAGTTAAACCGGCTAAGTTTACTGTTTGAGTCATGTTTTCCTCGCTTTACTGTGCTGAGATAATAACCTGATGAGGTTTCATTTTAAATGAAAGCTCTGTGTTTATCTATCCTATTGCTAATGGTTATTCCTCGCAATATCAGTGCTATTATAACTACTATTTGTTTTGTGAATGGTATTTCGTGGTGTATTTCTGTCTAGATATTTCCATCGCTCAATTGCACTTGTCTTGCCGCTTCAATAACTAATTGCCTAAACCATATGTGGCTTGCATCGTGATGTAATAAAGGACTCCAGATCATTTTTAATTCCATATCAGGAATTTCAAATGGCGGTTTAACAATAATGTAATTTGCATCATTTTTATGCAGCATTGCGGCTTTTGTGGGTAAGGTTGCGATTAAGTTGTCTTCAAAAGCAAGTTGCATTGCCACATGGTAGTTTCGAGTGAACACTTTTATATCGCGTTTTTTACCTAACCTTGCTAAAGATTCATCAACCCAACCGAGCTTTTGCACATCATTGGGGTTCATACCAACGCCAACACCAAAGCCAGTTTTTGATACCCAAACATGCTTTGCCGCAAGGTAAGAGTTTAAATTAAATTTGGGGACTACGGGGTTATCAGCACTTAATAAACAAGAAAAAGAATCACGCCAAATAGATTTTTGATGAAACGATTGCGGTAATTCATCAAAGCGGTTAATCGCCATGTCTATTTTGCCCGCTTCTACGTCATGAAAAGTGACATCACTGGGCGTCATTATATCAATAGTAATGTTTGGGGCAGTTTTGTTGAGTAGCTTTAATAGTTTAGGTAGCAGAGTAGACGCAGCATAATCACTGGCCATAATGCGAAATACACGGCTGCTGTTTTGTTCGTTAAACTCTTCTTCGCCTTGCAAGGTTTCTTCTAACTCAAGCAGTATTTTTCTAATAGCAGGAGCTAAGGCTCTTGCTCTTTCTGTTGGCGACATGCCATTAGAAGTGCGTACTAATATGGGGTCATTAAATAACGTTCTTAAACGTTTTAAACCATTACTCATTGCTGGTTGAGTTATGTTTAATTGACCCGCTGCTCGGGTTACATTTTTTTCTCTAAGCAGTACGTCTAAATAAACGAGTAGGTTTAAATCAATTTTAGATATATTCATCATTTTAATGACTCTTTTAAAAACATAATTAAAATAGATATAAGCGAAAACTCTCTATTATTCAATCTTTTTTATCATAGGTTTTTACTAAACCAAGCCATCATTTAACTGTGTGTTTGGGTAACTCTTTGTATTTTAGTAATTAACTGTGGCTAAAATTAGAGTATATACTTAAGTATTTCCTGTGTGAATGACGGTAATAATAAATATATATTTCATTAATGGGTGTTGGTTGACTATTATTTTTGTTGTCAGGTGTGGCAGCTTACCAAGCGAGTTACATCAAACCAGATTAATTTACCCATTAAATTAATGTTAAATAAGACCCATTGGAGAATGTCATGTCTAATTATCAAAGTGCTATTGAAGCAGTTAAAGCAATTAAAGAACAAGCGGGTAGCGCTTGGGATGCGATTAATCCTGAATCAGTGGCTCGTATGCGTGCACAAAATAAATTCAAAACTGGTTTAGAAATCGCTCAGTATACCGCAGACATTATGCGTAACGACATGGATGCGTATGACGCTGATAGCTCTAAGTATACTCAGTCGCTAGGTTGCTGGCATGGTTTTGTGGGCCAACAGAAAATGATTTCTATCAAGAAGCATTTTGACGGTAAAACAGACAGACGTTATTTATACCTTTCGGGTTGGATGGTTGCAGCACTTCGTAGCGAGTTTGGCCCTCTGCCAGATCAATCTATGCATGAAAAAACATCGGTAGCTTCTTTAGTTGCAGAGCTTTACACCTTCCTACGACAAGCCGATGCGCGTGAACTAGGCGGTCTTTTTCGCGAGTTAGACGCGGCTGCAGATGTTGATAAAGCTGCTATTCAAGACAAAATTGATAATCACGTTACTCATGTTGTGCCAATTATTGCTGATATTGATGCCGGTTTTGGTAACGCGGAAGCAACTTACTTAATGGCCAAACAAATGATTGAAGCCGGTGCTTGTGCCCTTCAAATTGAAAATCAAGTTGCCGATGAAAAGCAGTGTGGACACCAAGACGGTAAAGTAACGGTTCCTCATGCAGATTTTCATTCTAAAATTCGTGCCTTGCGTCATGCTTTTTTAGAGTTAGGTATCGACAATGGTATCATTGTTTCTCGTACCGACTCTGAAGGTGCAGGTCTTACCAAAGAAATTGCGGTTGTTAAAGAGCCGGGCGATCAAGGTGACATTTATAATTCTTTCCTCGACGTTGAAGAAATTGACGTAAGCGACATGGCCGAAGGTGATGTATGTTTCAACCGTAATGGCAAGCTTGTACGTCCTAAGCGTTTACCTTCTGGTTTATACCAATTCCGTCAAGGTACAGGTGAAGAGCGTTGTGTATTTGACAGCATTGAAGCAATTAAAGCGGGCGCTGACTTGCTTTGGATTGAAACAGCAACGCCAAACGTGGCCGATATCACGGCAATGATGAATGAAGTGCGTAAAGAAATCCCTAATGCTAAACTTGTTTACAATAACAGCCCATCATTCAACTGGACACTAAACTTCCGTCAGCAGCAGTTTGATGCCATGGAAGCTGCGGGTGAAGACGTATCTGCTTATGTTCGCGGCGATCTAATGAAAGCTGAATATGACGAAACTGAATTGTCTGCAAGAGCGGATGATAAAATTCGTAGTTTCCAAGCGGATACTTCACGTGAAGCCGGTATATTCCATCACTTGATTACGCTTCCTACTTATCACACCACGGCATTGTCTGTTGATAACCTAGCTAAAGAGTACTTCGGCGATGCGGCTATGCTTGGTTATGTTGCAGGCGTACAACGTAAAGAAATTCGTCAAGGTATCGCCTGTGTTAAGCACCAAAACATGTCTGGATCAGACATGGGTGATGATCACAAAGAATACTTTGCGGGTGAGAATGCGCTTAAAGCTGGCGGTGCGAAAAACACCTCTAACCAGTTCGGTTAGAAGCAGTTTTAAGTAACAAGCTTTAAGTAACAAGTTGATATGAATTTGTTACTTCTCAATACCCATGAAAAAGGCTAGCGCTCTTAAGAATGCTAGCCTTTTTGTATGGGAAGGTTGGTCAATAAACGCAAACTAACTTGTTACTTGTTACTTGTTACTTGTTACTTGTTACTTAAAGCTGATTTATCATTTTGCTTAAAAGCTATAAATCAAAGTCATCGACGTTTCAGTATTGGTGTTTTCGAACCCTTGTTCAACCTCAGTATCATAATCAATACGAATAGCAAACTTTAATTGTAAAGCATCAATTAATTTAGCGGTGACGGAAGTTTCTGATTTATAGACACTGTTTTCGCCAGATTCAGTCGCTTGTTTAGCAACAAGATACTGTTTAAATTCAACAAATTCATTGAATTTATGCTTGTAAAGCGCTTGTGCTTGTAAAATAAAGCTACTGCTACTTATTGAAGCCGTGCTATCAGTCTCACGGGTAATATCATATTTTACCCCTGGACCCACATCGGCAAAAAAGGACGAGGTTTTAGTTTCGTACCAGTGACGACCCCAACCAGCAGAAAAAGAGCTTTGCGATTCAAAACCACTGAATTTATCTTGCTCTAAAGCAAGGTTACCATAAAGGTAATTCTTTCCAATTTCATCTATGGTGTAGTTAGTTTGCGTTAAGATATCCCACTTGTTGTCGGTGCTGACAAATGACTTTTTGCCAGTATCATCTTTTTTTTCAAGCTTTTTAGCTAAAATATTAAAAATAACAGTAGTTCGCCATTTATCATCCTCGTGTTTGATATTAAAGCCGGCTTTAATATCTGCGCTTTTGGTATTGCCGCTTTTAAATAGAAAGCCCAATTCAGCTGAGGCAGTGAATGCCGGTTTTTTTTCTGCTTCTTCAGCTATTGCGGCGAATGATGTTAGCGGTAATAAACATAAGGCTGATAGCGCCAATTTACGAACCATGATTTTTCCTTGTCAATGTAAGTTATTATAAATAACGGGATTATAACAGCAGTTAATTTAATGTTAAATGAAGTAGTTTTGTTTTAAATAAAAAACTAAAAACTATAAACTAAGGTTACTGCGGTTTGTGTATCTAAGTTCTCTTTATCGGCTTCAACTTCGCTGTTGTAATCGAGCGTGAAAGTGAATTTTAATTGCAGTGTAGAAATAAGCTTAGTGGTGACTGTGGTTTCTGCTTTATAAATATTATTTTCACTGCTTTTTAGCGCTTGTTTGGCATTGAAATGTTGTTTTAACTCAACATGTTCACCTAATTTTCTGATATACAAAGCCTGAGCTTGTATTATAAAAGTATCTACAGTTCGTTGTGGCTCAATAGACGTTGCTTTGAATACATCTCGTTTATAACCCGGGCCTAAATCTCCCCATAGAGAGGCATTATTGCTTTTATACCAATGCCGCCCCCAACCTGTAGAAACAGAATTCTGATTAATAAAGCTACTAAACTTACTCTCTTCAAACCAAATATTACCATAAATATAGTTTTTTTCTTTATTGTCTAAACTGTAGTTGGTTTGTGAGGTTATGGTCCATTTTCGGTCGGTGGTTTTAAAGTGGGTAGCACCATCATCATGGATGATATCTGCTTTTTTTAACAATAAATCGACATTTAATAAACTCAGCCATGGGCCTTTTTCAAAGCGTAAATCAACACCTGTTTTCATATCCCCACTATTGGTATTACCGCTTTTATAAAGAAAACCAAGCTCAGCCGAGCCGGTAAGCATAGCAGGGGAGCTGATTTTTGTGCTTTGAATCGGCTTTTCTAAACTAGACATTATGTCGATTACAGTTGCATGAATGACAGCTAACTTTTTTTTAGCTGAAACCTGTTTAGCCCTATCTTGAGAGTAACTTCCGTGTGCATAAATGCTAACAGATAAAAGAAAAAATGAAGTAAAAGTGAATGCGCGGATCATTTTAGTCTCAATTTTTAGGCAAAATAATATTGCAAAACGTATAATACCAACCAGACTAACTAAGTGATCTTTTTAAATGGCTTAAATATCCAATAACATCGTTGCTTTCAATCCTAATAGCCAGCTATTATTCAATCAAGCGTCTTGTTCTTGAAAATTTACCCCCATTAAAATTTGAACCATTAATTAATCTGATTGATATAAGACGTTTTAGCCATGAGTAAGAATAGATTTATAAGCGAGGCGTAACAGCAGCTAACGGTAAATCACAACTTTAAAGGCCACTATTATAAAGAAGTTACTGTTATTTTAAAGTAAGTTTAGATAATTACTATATAAAAAAAGGGCTGAAGCCCTTTAATTTTTTTAGGTGATGATGGCTATTTTATTAAGGCAGTTAATTTGCCTGCTTGATAAAGGTCAAACATACCATCAAGACTGATCGCTTTAATTTTGCTGGCATTGCCTGCTGTATTGAATGCTTCATAGCGTGCTTTGCAAATATCGTACATTGCCGTTGTGGAAACTTTTAAGAATTTTCGGGGATCAAATTCACTGGGGTTTTGCGCTAAAAATCGGCGCACCGCACCTGTAGCAGCAAGACGTAAGTCGGTATCAATATTAACTTTTCTCACTCCGTTTTTAATACCTTCTTGAATTTGTTCAACGGGTACGCCGTAAGTTTCAGGAATATTACCGCCAAATTCATTGATTATTGCTAGCCATTCTTGAGGCACAGACGATGAACCATGCATAACTAAATGGGTGTTAGGAATACGAGTGTGAATAGCTTTAATACGGTCAATGGCTAAAATGTCACTGGTTGGTGGGCGGGTAAATTTATAAGCACCGTGAGAAGTACCACAGGCGATTGCTAAAGCATCAACTTGAGTTTTGTTGACAAAGTCAGCCGCTTCTTCAGGGTCAGTTAACATTTGATCCATAGTTAACTTGCCGACAGCACCAATGCCGTCTTCTTCACCCGCCAACCCAGTTTCTAATGAACCTAAACAGCCTAATTCACCTTCAACGGAAACTCCACAAGCATGAGCCATTTCAACAGTGCGTTTGGTCACCTCAACATTATATTCGTAACTGCTTGGTGTTTTACCATCTTCACCTAACGAGCCATCCATCATTACAGAGGAGAAACCTAGTTGAATAGAGCGTTGGCAAACACTGGGTGATGTGCCGTGATCTTGGTGCATAACGATAGGAATATGAGGGAATTCTTCAATGGCGGCTAAAATTAGGTGGCGTAAAAAAGGTGCGCCAGCGTAACTTCTTGCGCCCGCAGATGCTTGCATTATTACGGGGCTATCGGTATCGTTTGCCGCCATCATAATAGCACGCACTTGCTCTAAATTATTAACATTAAATGCTGGAATGCCATATTCAAACTCTGCTGCATGATCAAGCATTTGACGCATTGAAATTAAAGCCATTAATTACTCCTAGATTAGCTAAATAAATTTTGTGGATAAGTGTGAAAGTTTTCGATGTTGATAACACAATTGTATCAGGATTTAAGCTATCCAGGCAGTAAAAGTTGTACTTTTGCCGGTTTGGCATTGAAAGGTTGCATTTTGTACGAAACTTACTAAGTAACCTTTTAAAAAGAGCAATGTTTTAAAAGGTTTTTGATTTTATGCTTGAAAGTTAACCACACACATTAACTGGGTGAAAATTACGCTAACGTCATTTAGGTAAAGCTAACTCTTTGATGCAACAAAAATGCTATTAATGGTGTTATCTAATGTTTGGGTAAACTCGTCATCTGACTGTTTTGCACTCAGTCCTTGGGTTAGCGCACGAGAAAAGCTTGCGATCATGTTATGATTAGCGTTAACTTTTCTATTAGCTTCTTCTCTAGTATAACCGCCTGATAAGGCAACTACTTTAATGATGTTTAGGTGGTTAATGCAATCGACATAAAAGTTATCAATCTCGGGTAAGGTTAGTTTTAACATCACTTTTTGCCCGTTAGATAATTTATCTAACTCACTCAGTAAAGCTGATTTAAGTAAAGCTTCTGCGGCTGATTTTTCTGGGCTATTAATATCAATTTCGGGCTCAATAATAGGGGTTAAACCTTTCGCTAAAATTTGTTTAGCAATGGTGAATTGTTGAGCTACAATATCATTAATGCCCTGTTGGTTAGCTAATTTGATGACAGAGCGCATTTTAGTACCAAAAACACCTTGAACAACGGCTTTATTAAGTAGAGAATCTAATGCGGGCATATCTTTCATTAATTGCACGTCGTTTTGTTCTTCACAAAGACCTTTATCAACTTTGAGAAAAGGCACTACCTGTTTTTCTTGCCACAAATATTGGGCTGCGGGTTTACCAAAAAATTCTCTATCTAAGGTATTTTCGAATAAAATAGCACCTAAAATTCGGCTACCGGTAAAAGCTGAGTTAGTTACAATGCGAGTGCGCATTTGGTGGACTAAATCATACATTTCTTTGTCATTAGAAAATTCACTATTGTCTATGCCGTATAACGCTAATGCTTTTGGAGTGCTACCACCGCTTTGATCAAGTGCAGCAATAAATCCATTTTCGTTAATCACTTTTTCTAGCATTGATGCTGTAGCGGCTGATTCATTAGACATGACGATTTCCTTTAGGTTTGAACTATATTTTATGTTCAATTAGTTTCGGTAAGTTAACTTGCTCATATTTACTAAGATACAGTGCTGAGTATAGTGTTATTTTGCTCTTTGCTCTAAAATTTCTACTGCAGGTAATTTTTTACCTTCTAAAAACTCTAAAAAAGCGCCACCGCCGGTAGAAATATAGGAAATTTTGTCTTTAATCTGATATTTATCTACTGCGGCTAAGGTATCACCGCCGCCAGCAATTGAAAAAGCTGAACTATCGGCAATGGCTCTAGCGATAGTTTCAGTACCGTGCCCAAATTGATCAAACTCGAACACGCCAACTGGGCCATTCCAGACAATAGTTCCCGCCTTTTTAATGATTTCAACTAGGTGCTGTGCTGATTCAGGGCCGATATCAAAAATCATTTCTTCATCACTTACATCGCTAACATTTTTCAGTGTCGCTTCTGCTGCAGGAGAAAACTCACGCGCTACCACAACGTCAGTAGGTACAGGAATATCACTATTATTTGCTTGAGCTTGTTGACTTAAACGTTGTGCTTCGCTTACTAAGTCTGCTTCATACAATGATTTTCCCACGTTATGTTTAGCCGCTGAAATAAAGGTATTAGCAATGCCGCCGCCAACAATAAGTTGGTCAACAATATTTGATAAAGATTCTAAAACAGTTAACTTAGTTGATACTTTCGAACCACCAACAATAGCTACTAATGGGCGTGCAGGGTTATCTAGCGCTTTACCTAAAGCGTCTAGCTCTCTCACTAATAAAGGTCCTGCACAGGCGGTGTCGGCAAATTTAGCGACACCATGAGTACTTGCTTGAGCGCGATGAGCCGTGCCGAATGCGTCCATCACAAACACATCACAAAGGGCGGCAAGTTGTTGTGCTAAGACATCATCATTTTTCTTTTCGCCTTGATTAAAACGCACATTTTCAAAAATAACGAGTTCACCAGTCGCAACCTCTACGCCGGATAAATAATCTTTTACTAAACGTACCGGGTAATTGATGGCGGCAGCTAAATAATCAGCAACAGGTTTAAGAGAATACTCATCCTTATATTCACCTTCAGTTGGGCGACCAAGGTGGGACATTACCATCACTTTTGCCCCTGCTTCAAGAGCAAGTTTGATGCTGGGCAAGGCCGCTTGTAAACGAGCATCTGAGGTGATTTTACCGTTTAGCACCGGTACGTTTAAATCTTCACGAATTAAAACGCGTTTATTAGTTAGGTCTAAATCAGTCATTTTGATAATTGTCATACTTGATTCCAAAAATACAGTTAATAATAGGTGAATATTTATACTTTTTTGTAAGGTTTTAGCCTCACCTACAGGAAATACTGTTTTGGTAGGTGAGCATTTATGCTGACACTAAATTCTCAGCTACTGAGTTTATTTGATTAATCATTTTCTAATAAATCGGTGGTTTTTAATGAAAACTCGTTCAGTAAATCATGAATAAAACGGTTTAGCTCTCCTGCCATTAAAGCAAAATCAGCATCAAGTTTGGCCACGACATCGTCACTGTCGATGTCATCATTTTGTTCTTGAATAACATCAAAGAACTTAAGTCGTTTTACCGATAAATCATCACATAATATAAAAGATAAGGACTCATCCCATTCAAGGGCAACTTTAACCATGTATTTGTCAGCATCGAGGTGAGATTTTATTTCGTCGCTTGCTAAGTCTTGATTTTTAACTCTAATCACCGCACCATCATCACCTAAGGCATTAAATTCAGCTTCCATTCCTAATTGGAATTTCGCGCCTAAATCTTTTTTAACTAACCAATCGGTCATGGTTTCATCTGCTTGTACATCAGGCTCTAAGCTAGTGACAGGTAGGGTGCCCAATACTTTTCGAAGTAAGGCTAGTAAGTCTTCAGCTTTGCCGCGAGCGCTAGCATTAATAACAATAATATTATCTTTGGGGCTAATATAAGCATGAGTATCTGAAAGTCGTGAAAAAGCGCGTGGTAATAATTCAAAAATTATATCTTCTTTAAATTGCTCTTTTTCTTTTTTAGTGGCGCCGCGCCCTTGCTCTTGTTCAAGCAAGTTCGTTTTTGCTTCAATCATGTCTTTGATAACCGGCGCAGGTAATATTTTTTCTTCCTTACGAGCACAAATTAAGAAGCTGCCATTGGCACTGTGAACACTTGAATGACCATGTTTGCCTAGGGCATTCACCCAACCAAAATGTGCCAGCTCTGTTGAACCACAGGGCGTAAAAAGGTGCTCGCTGAGGTGTTTTTCTAAGTCTTGCTCTGAATGTTCGAATGGGCGAGTAAAAGCGAAAAAGTATAGGTTCTTAAACCACATAAATTGAATCCTAGGCTGGAATGCTCACCTTACCAAGTCATTTTCTCATACTAGGGTAATGAATTTATAAGTGAAGCTGATTTTTAAAAAGCCATAATACCTGAAAAAAACCAGCGGATCATTAGCATTTATTAAATGTTATGCTTATATACCCGTGATACTTCAAAATGCGCGTTTCAGGATGCCTGAGAGATTCATGATCAAGGCGCATCTTTTTATTAATGGTTATTCCCTTAAAAATAGATGCAACGAAGAGCATGATTTGCTCAGACATCCCCGAAGTGCTGGTTTAGAAACGTTTGATGCAGCGTTATTGATTTCGACAATAGAACAACTATTCTCTTCAATCAATGCCTTGCCTAAAGACGTTTTTAATTCCAGCTGAATCCTGCATTTTGAGGTAACACGGGTATATATCTATATAGCCATATTAAGAGCGCATATCTGGCAGTTCAATATGATAACTAAGTCCTTGTTCTATCTCACTGTCTGCAGTGATAGTACCGTTTAATGTATCGACCACTAGGTTGTGAATAATATGAGTTCCTAGTCCTGTTCCGCCTTTACCTTCTCGGGTGGTAAAAAAAGCTTCAAATAATCTGCTCAGTCCATCTGTATTCATACCGTGCCCATTATCTTTATAATCGATAAGTAACTTATTATGGTGTAATTTAATGTCAATAGTTATTTCACCACGATTAATGTTTTCAAAACCATGAATAATAGAGTTAATAATTAGGTTAATCATGATTTGTGCAATAGCGCCAGGGTGGCTAAAAAGTTCAATATTTTCATCACAATGAACTTTAATGTGATGGTTGGTTTTTTTTAATTTAGGGTGTATTGATTGAATAATTTCATCAATATAATTTGAAACATTGATCAAACGAATTTTGTCGCTAGTTTGATCAACGGCAACATGTTTGAAGCTGGTTAATAATTCAGAGGCTCTATTAAGGTTATTTGTTAATAATTCAGTGCTTTGATTGGCATTTTTGATGAAATTTTCAATCCCCTTTTTAGATATTTTATTTTGATCTAAATCTAACTGTAAATGAGAGATTAGATCTAATAAATAACTTGATGAAGTAATGCTGATACCAACCGGCGTACTAATTTCATGAGATACTTCCGCTGAAAGCTCACCTAAAGATGCCATTTTTTCAGCTTCTAAGAGTCGTTCTTTCGCTTTATTCAATGCTTTAATAGAGTGAATAAACTCTTTATTTGTAGTAAGCAGGGTTTGCTCAGTTTTACGTCGACGAACATTTTCTTCTTGTAAACTATGCTGTTGTTGTAATAATTCTTTTTGCTGAACTTCCATTTTTAGCATGGTGCTACTTAATGATGAGGTTTTTCGGGCAACTTCTTGTTCAAGTAATAAGTTTTGTTCTTCTATTTGGTCTTTAGCATGGTCAGTTTCTAACTGAGATATGGCTAACTTATCTTTGAAGTTGACTAATTCATTAATTAAGTTGTTATAAGCATCTTCAAGAATGTGTAACTCATTTTTCTCATAAGTCATTGAATGCATTTTTGATGCTTCAGGGTCGTCTAAATCAACTTGTCTGATTTGTTCGGTCAGTTCTTGTAGTGGTCTGGTTAAAAGTTTGTTAAAAGCCAATGTAAATAAAAACACTAAAAATGCTGTTTTAACAATAGCATTGCCAAGCAGAAAATAAATACCCACCTCGATGCGACTAAAAATTACCGCATTGCTTGATAATAAGGTGACTCGCCCAACAGACGTAGTTCGTCCTGAAAATTCAAAAATGAGTGGGAACGAATGACCAAACAAACCTTCAGAGATTGAACTAATTCCTTGGGACTCACTTTTGATGTCATCATGATGTATTTTTAGTTTTTCAGGTGAAATTGTTTCTCCTAATTGAGTAATGATATTATTGGCTTCATCAGTGACGGTAATGCCTTTAATCATAGGTATAGCGACTAAACCTTCTGATATGTCGATTGCTTGTTGGGTGTTTAGCTCCCACACAGCACGAGTTAAACTGCCACTAATGGTTTTTTCTAAAGTGAGCAGTTCACTATTGATATGATTTTTAGTGTTAAAATATTCGGCAACAATTTGAATCGCGGTAACGCTCACCGTCAATATAAAATAAAAGGAGAGTACTCTGGTCAGAAGCTTTCGAGAAATGCTCGTTACTTTCATGTCATTTAACTTAGTTTATATTAATTACGGCTGTTATTATGATTTTAGCTACTTTTTGCCTTAGGATAAAATTTTTTTTAACAAAAAATGATAAAACAGGAAAAATAACGATTTATTAGCTAAAATCAGCAACTAATATCAAGGTGAATGCTATATTTTTCTCACTATGTCATATTTATGTAATAAATCTTTTTTAATATGGTGGACAACTGATTACCAACCCGCGAATGAATTTTGTATTGGCAGGTTCAAAAATGAAATTGAAGGCGTATAACTAACCGTTAAACCTTCATGAAAATAAAATATTCAACACTAAGGTTATAAAGATGAAATTTTCAAAAAATATTTTAGCGCTTACGGTTTGTTCTGTTATTACCATGCCTGTTATGGCTGAAGATATTAACATTAAAATGTCTAATGGTGGTTTGAAAATCTCTCAGGGTGATAGCTCAATTCAATTTGGTGGCCGTTTTATGCTTGATTATGACCGCTTTGATGGTGTTCATAATGTTGCTAATAACGGTAATTCTGCGAGTGACTCTGAAATTAGGCGCGGCCGCATTTATATTAAAAGTAAATTTGATAAAGTTTGGGAAGCCAAGCTACAAATCAATATTAATGATGCTAAAAGTTCAGCTAATTTTGAAGATGCTTATTTAAAATATAGTGGTTTTTCAGTGGGTAGCATTACGGCAGGTAAGCATAAAGAAGCCTTCGGTTTAGAAAAATTAACCAGTTCAAAATATATCACGACTATTGAACGCAGCATGATTTCTGATGTGTTTTCACCAGGTCGTAGTTATGGGGTGTCTTTATCAGGAAAAAGTGGTGCTTTTACTTATAACGCTGGCTTATTTGAAGTGTCGCAAGATGAGTCAGATCAAGAGTCTTACGCATTAACAGGTCGTTTAACATATGCGCCAGTAAATGAACAAGGTAATTTGATTCATTTTGGTTTAGCGGCGTCAATGCGTGACTATGGTAACCAAGCTTATCAAATTAAAAAGCGTGCCGAAGTTCATACCGCCAATGACAAGCCAGCGGTAAGTGCTATCACCACGAATACTGACAATGTCAACATAGTGGGCTTTGAAGCGGCTGGTGTTTGGGGAGCTTTATCTTTACAAACAGAATATCAGCAAACCGCAGTATCAGGCAGTCAAAGCAGTGTTGATGCTGATTATTCTGGTTATTATGTTATGGGTAGCTACTTTTTAACGGGTGAGTCTCGTCCATATAAAAAGGGCGTATTTGGTAAAGTTACACCTAACAGTACTAATGGTGCGTGGGAATTAGTCACTCGCTTTAGTAATTTAGATGTTATTGATAATAATTCAGGTACTAAAACTGAAAATATTACTTTAGGTGTAAACTACTACGCCAATAGTAATGTAAGGTTTATGGTGAACTATATTACCACTGAGGTAAGTGGCTCCACGGTCGCTATAACTGACGGTGATGCTATTTCATTACGTGCACAGTATATTTTTTAACAAGATACTTTGTAGGTAAGTGTTATACCAACCAGACTAACTAAGTGATCTTTTTAAATGGCTTAAATATCCAACAACATCGTTGCTTTCAATCCTAATAGCCAGCTATTAGTCAATCAAGCGCCTTGTTCTTGAAAATTTACCCTCATTAAAATTTGAACCATTAATTAATCTGATTGGTATTATTGGTTATGAGGTAAAGTTTCTGTTCTAGAAACTCGGCCTTATGGTAGCCACCATTATTTTAAGGCGTTTACATGAGCGGGTATATTTTAGTTGTAGAAGATGAAACCCCTATTAGGGAAATGATTACTTTTGTGTTAAAGCAAAATGGTTTCAATGCTGTTGAAGCTATAGATATTAAAGAAGCCAAAGATAAACTTATAGAGCCTTACCCTGATCTGATTTTACTTGATTGGATGTTACCTGGCGGTAGTGGTGTTAAATTAGCTAAAGAACTTAAACAAAATGAATATAGCAGAAATATTCCTATTATCATGCTGACAGCGCGAGCTGATGAAGACGATAAAGTTAAAGGTTTAGATGCTGGCGTAGATGATTATGTTACCAAGCCATTTTCCCCTAAAGAGCTAATAGCTCGAATTAAAGCCGTTATTCGCCGAGTTTCACCGACGCTACTGGCTGAAAAAGTCGAATTTTATGGTTTGAAACTAGACCCACTATCACATCATGTCACCATCAATAAAGTCGCTATTGACCTTGGGCCGACAGAATTTCGTTTATTACATTTTTTTATGACCCACACTGAACGTGTTTATTCACGTGAACAATTACTTGATAATGTTTGGGGAACCAATGTTTATGTTGAAGATCGCACGGTTGATGTACATATTAGGCGTTTAAGAAAGTCGATTTCAGGAGCGGGTCATGAAGATTTTATTCAAACCGTTCGTGGTGCAGGTTATCGATTTTCTGGTAAAATGGCAGCGAAACTCAAGTAACGTTAATCACATAACGATAAAATATAACTAATCAAAGCCAGTAATAACATGCCAGCTCACTCTAAAACGCCAAACCAACAAGACTTCCGTTTCCATTCAGGTATTGAAGCGCTGCCCGATGCCGCGTTGATTTTATCTCCAGACTTGATGATCTTGTCAGGTAATAAAAAAGCGCAACGTCTTTTAGGGGTTCGTTTTCCTGATGATGTTGGTAAACATATTGAGCAATTACTTATTGACCCAGAATTTTCAGAGTATCTAAACCAAGACAATTTTGAAACGCCTTGCCTTATTACCTCGCCTATTAACGATGAATTACAATTAGAAATATCGGTCATGGCCTTTGGTGGTGAACGCGTTATTTTAATGTCTCGTGCTATTTCTAAGTACCATAGAATGAAGAAAATGCGCCGAGAATTTGTCGCCAATGTTTCCCATGAGTTGAAAACACCATTGACGGTTGTACGCGGTTACGTGGAAATGATTCAAGAAACTGAGCATGGCCTCGATCCTCACTGGCAAAAAGTATTTGCTACCATAGAAGGTCAGGTTTCTCGAATGGAGCGACTGGTTGAACAGCTATTGAGCTTATCTAAAGTTGAAAATAATCGTGATGACGACGATATGAAACATGTAGATATGCCTGTTCTGGTAGAGGATCTTGTTGAAGATGCTAAATGGCTTAATCAAGATAAGAAGCACGATATACGCACTAATATTACTCAAGATGTGGGGGTGTTTGGCATTGAAACAGAGCTGAAAAGTGCCTGTGCTAATTTAATTTCTAACGCCATAGCTTACACACCCGCTAGTGGTGTTATCGACGTTAGTTGGCAGCGTCATGACGATAAGTTGGTCTTTAGTGTCAGAGATAATGGTGACGGCATAAAAGCAGAACAGCTAAACCGACTTACTGAGCGCTTCTATCGAGTTGATAAATCACGTTCTCGTGATACGGGTGGCTCAGGACTTGGTTTGGCCATAGTTAAACATGTGTTATTGCACCATAAAGCTGAATTGGTTATTCGTAGCGAATGGGGCGTGGGTAGTGAATTTGCTATTTATTTTGATGAAGACTCAGGTTGTTAGCCTTGTTGAGCAAAAAAGTAGCAAGAATTGAAAGTAGCAAGCATGAAAAATCGCGTGTTGTTATGCTCTTCATACATTTAGTGTGGTACTTTCGAAACTTGAAACTTGAAACTTGAAACTGGTTTACTGTTATCTGGTAATATCAACCATTAAATCATCTGCGACATGCTCTAAAGCGTTTATTAAATCATCGACATCCGTTGCATTCATGGCAATTTGCACTTTAGCATGAAACATTAGTTGGCCGGTATGGGCAGCACTGGCTTGTGAACTAACAAGTTTGATCAAGTTGCCACCTTGGTGATGAATGACTGATGAAATCTCTTGAACAATACCTGCTCTATCGTTAGCTGTTAGTTCTAACACTAAGTTAGTACTAATTTTTTCCGAGCTTGATTTTGCTATCTCTATTTGGCAATTCAAACCATTAATCCCTCCAAGTGCTGAAACGAGTGCTTGGGTATTTTTTTTATTTACTTCTACTTCGATGACACCGGCGAAAAATCCAGATAAATGATGCAAGCTACTCACTTGCCAATTACCTTGGTGTTTATTAATAATTTTAGATAAAGTATCAACAATGCCGGTTTGATCTGGGCCAATACAAGAAATGACAATATGGTTCATAAAAGTCCTTAAATTCGATGTGCTTGAAATGGTGTTTTTGACGCGCTATTTTGAAACTATATCTTGAAAAGAACAAATATTAACTGGTTCGGGAAAGTTGGCTCAGCTCTTTGTCAAGTTGTGCATTATCACCTAAGTTAAGCTCAACTAAACGGCGTAAATGAGTCACACTGTCAATATCCATGGCATTACATTGTAAACCTGTTTCATCATCTTGTTCATGAACAACGGCAATGTGCAAGGTAACTTCGGATTCATTGTCTGATAAATAGAAGCTCAAAGTCCCTAGTTTGCCTTTTAATGGTAGTGCAGAGTCGACGGCGGTTACTAAAGCTCCGTTAAGAGAAATATCATGTATAGATACAGGGTAAGTATTACCTTCAACGTTCAGCTCAGCTTTGATTGAAAATAATATCCGGGTAAATTGTCGTCTATTTTCCATTAAAATAAGCCTATCAAAATATGACCGTTGAAGTTGTTTATACCCGTGGTGTTTTTAATTCTAGCTGAGTCCTGCATGTTGAAATAATACGGGCATATTAATAAAATATACTCTTAGCATAGACTGGTTTCTAAATAATTGGTATAACAAAAGGCCGTTAACAATTAATATTTCAACGGCCTTAGCGTCTTCATTTATTTACTCAGCAGACCCGCGCTGCAATTATTATCGCTTACCCTATTTTTTTATATTTAATGCGGTGCGGTTCAATTGCTGCGGCACCTAAGGTTTTCTTCAGCCATGCTTCGTATTCGGTGAAGTTACCTTCGAAGAAGTTGATTTGTCCTTCATCACGATAATCTAAAATGTGGGTGGAAATTCGGTCGAGAAACCAGCGATCATGCGAAATAACCATAGCGCAACCCGGAAACTCTAATATAGCTTCTTCAAGTGCCCGTAAGGTTTCCACATCTAAGTCATTGGTAGGTTCATCTAATAATAAGAGGTTACCGCCAGTTTGCACCAATTTAGCTAAATGAACTCGGTTGCGCTCACCGCCCGATAAGTCTTTAATAAATTTTTGTTGATCACTACCTTTAAAATTAAAACGTGAACAATAAGCACGACTAGATGTTTGGTAATTACCAATTTCTAGAATATCATGGCCTTGAGATATTTCCTGATAAACAGTGTTGTTATCATTCATGTCATCACGGAATTGATCAACACTGGCGAGCTTAACTGTATCACCTAATTCGATGCTGCCAGAGTCTTGCTGCTCTGTTCCTGACATCATTTTAAATAAGGTTGATTTACCCGCGCCGTTAGGACCGATAATGCCAACAATAGCGCCTTTTGGCATACTAAAACTTAAATCATCAATTAACAGCTTGCCGTCGAACGATTTTCTTAGATTGTTTACTTCAAGTACCTTGTCACCTAAACGTGGCCCCGGCGGAATATAAAGCTCATTGGTTTCATTGCGTTTTTGGTTTTCTTGGCTGCTGAGTTCTTCAAAACGAGCCATACGCGCTTTGCTTTTTACTTGGCGCGCTTTTGGATTAGATCGAACCCATTGCAACTCTTGTTTTATAGTTTTTTGTAGGGCATTTTCGGTTTTATTTTCTTGTGCTAAACGGGCGTCTTTTTGCTCAAGCCATGAAGAGTAGTTACCTTCCCATGGAATGCCTTCGCCTCTATCTAACTCTAAAATCCAACCCGCGACGTTATCAAGAAAATATCTATCATGAGTAATCGCTACAACAGTTCCTGGATAATCGTGTAAAAAACGTTCTAACCAAGCAACAGATTCGGCATCTAAATGGTTGGTTGGTTCATCAAGTAATAACATATCGGGTTTTTGTAATAATAAATGACATAAAGCTACCCGGCGGCGTTCACCTCCACTTAAGATAGCAATTTTTTGCTCCCAAGGTGGTAATCGTAAAGCATCAGCGGCACGCTCAAGTACATTATCAATATTGTGACCATCTTGAGTATTGATAATATCCTCTAATTGCCCTTGCTCTTTAGCAAGCGCGTCAAAATCAGCACCTTCTTCCGCGTACTCGTTATAGACTTCATCAAGGCGTTTTAAGGCATTTTTAACTTCCGACACCGCACTTTCTATAATTTCACGTACGGTTTTATCTTCATCAAGTTTTGGCTCTTGTTCCAGGTAACCAATTTTTGTGCCTGATAAGGCACTGGCTTCACCTTCAAATTCTTTATCAATCCCAGCCATAATACGCAACAAGGTTGATTTACCTGAGCCATTTAAACCTAACACGCCAATTTTAACGCCAGGGAAAAATGAAAGTGAAATGTTTTTTAAAATAGTACGCTTGGGCGGAACCACTTTACTTACGCGGTTCATTGAAAAAATAAATTTGTCTGGTAGTGGCTGAGCCATATTGAGACCTTACATGAATAAAATAATATTATCCTATTGTAGGGTTTCTATTAGCGGATAGTCAATAAATAGGCTTGTAGATAAGGGGTAATAAAATAGCGATTCACAAGACTCTATTGAAATGCTTTAGGAATAAATTGACAAAATAGTTAAAGTGTTAAACACTTGTTTAACAAGGGTGAACAAGTGTAGGTAAATATTATGCTCGGTGTTAGATTAGAAACTGACTTAGAAAGTAGATTGACAGCATTAGCTGAACGAACTCATCGTTCTAAAAGTTATCATGCTAAAGTCGCATTAGCACGCTATATAGAACAAGAGGAAGTCAAAGAAAAAGCTGATAGAGAATCTTTGATTAGGTGGGAAGCTTATAAAGAAAACGGTGAGTCAATTAGTAATAAATCTGTGATTAATTGGCTAGATAGCTGGGGCAAAGATCAGGAAGAATCATGCCCAGAGAGGTAGTTTGGTTACCGGATGCTGTTAAAGATGTCATGCGGCTTAGGAAGTTTATTCAAGATAAGAACCCTAGTGCAGCGCAAAGGGCAGCAAGTAAAATAAAAGAAGGAGTATTGATTCTAATGTCTCATCCAGAATCAGGGCGTCCAGTTGATAGCTTAAGTACTTTTAGGGAAATATTCATTCCGTTCGGTATGGGTAATTATATTTTAAGATATAGAGAAGATAATTTAGCAATTGTTGTGGTGAGAGTATGGCACAGTAAAGAAGAGCGTAGTTAGATTTTTATAGTTAGGCTGTTGTAAAAAAAATCAAAATAAAGTGTATGCTTTTGCTTCAAAATGCGTACGCTTGGGCGGAACCACTTTACTTACGCTGTTCATTAAGAAAATAAACCGTTAAAAAGCTCGTAGAGAAGTTTGCATTTTATGCTTAAAAAATATTAATTTGATTAACAATACCTTGGCTATCTAAGCCCAACTCCTGATGTACTTCTGCTTGAGTACCATGTTTGACAAAGTGATCAGGGATACCAATATTGAGGACTCTTATTGCAGAAGGAAGTGCTAATCCTTTTGAGAGTATATACTCATTAACCGCAGAGCCAGCACCACCGGCAATAGCATTATCTTCAACCGTTACTAACAGATCATGCGAAGCAGCTAATTCATCAATTATATTGGTATCTAAAGGTTTAACAAAACGCATATCAACTAACGTTGCATCAAGTTCATTAGCTGCTTTGTCGGCTTCTGCCAGCATAGTACCAAAGCTGAGTAAAGCTATTTTGTTGCCTTGCTGCTTGTTATTTTTTTGCTCACCATTTTCACGAATGGTCACGCTTTTACCTATTTCAATGGTTTCATCAAGGCTAGGTAATGTAACACCTGTGCCATTACCGCGTGGGTAACGTACCACCGCAGGCGAGTTAAGCTGGTAGCCAGTATTTAACATTAACTGACACTCACGCTCGTTAGATGGCGTCATAATGGTTATATTGGGAATACATCGTAAAAAGCTTAAATCAAATGACCCTTGGTGTGTTGCGCCGTCTGCACCGACAATGCCGGCTCTATCAACTGCAAATAATACCGGCAAATTTTGAATGGCAATATCATGAATAAATTGATCATAACCACGCTGTAAAAAAGTAGAATAAATAGCCACTACGGGCTTTTGACCACCAATAGCAAGGCCGGCTGCATACGTCACCGCATGTTGCTCGGCAATAGCAACATCAAAATATTGATCAGGAAAACGTTGGCTAAATTCCACCATGCCAGAGCCTTCACGCATTGCCGGAGTAATAGCGACTAATTTTTTATCTACCTCAGCAGTTTTGCATAACCAATCACCAAAAATTTGTGAGTAAGTTGGTAAAGTCGGTGCCGATTTAGGTAAGTTAGCATCACTGGGGTTAAATTTAGGTACCGCATGATATTTAATCGGATCTTGCTCTGCAGCTTGATAACCTTTTCCTTTTTTAGTAGCAATGTGCAGTAGTTGTGGGCCTTTAAGATTGCGCATGTTTTTAATGGTATCAACTAAACCATTAACATCATGACCATCAATAGGGCCGATATAATTAAAACCTAACTCTTCAAAAAAAGTACTAGGCACCACCATACCTTTAAGATGTTCTTCAGCGCGGCTAGCCAATTCTTTTATTGGTGGGATGTTTTTAAGTAAGCGCTTACTTCCTTCGCGAATTCCGGTATATATACTGCCTGATAATAATTTAGCTAAATGATTATTTAATGCACCGACATTTTCAGAAATAGACATTTCGTTATCATTAAGAATAACCAACATATCTTTTTTAATATCACCCGCATGGTTCAGTGCTTCAAAAGCCATGCCTGCGGTCATAGCACCATCACCTATTACCGCCACTGTTTTTCTGTTTTGTCCTTCTTTTTCTGCGGCAACTGCTAAACCTAGAGCGGCAGAAATTGAGGTACTTGAATGACCTACACTTAACACATCGTATTCACTTTCTTCACGCCAAGGAAAAGGATGCAAACCATTCTTTTGTCTGATTGACTGTAGTTGATCTCGTCGGCCAGTGAGGATTTTATGGGGATAAGCTTGATGGCCAACATCCCAAATAAGATGGTCAAAAGGGGTGTTGTAAACAAAATGCAAAGCAACGGTAAGTTCTATTGTGCCTAAACCTGAAGCGAAATGACCGCTGCTTTTGCTGACCGAATTTAATAAAAAATTACGCAACTCATGGCTAATTCGTGATAACTGAGCTTGTGAAATATTTCGCAAGTCTTTGGGCGAATTAATTTGAGTAAGTAATGGGTAATCAGCAAGGTTAGTGGTCATAGTTGTTCTATAGTTATTTTTTATTAACTGATAAACGGTGGCGTTTAATGGCTACGTTTAACAATAAAAGTAGCAAATTCAGCTAAGGATTGCGTATTGTAAGGCAAACTGGCCAAAGCTTGAAGCGCTTGTTGCAATAAGTTTTCAGCTTTTTCTTGGGCACCTTGTAAACCAAGTAATGCAGGGTAGGTACTTTTGTTTGCTGCAAGGTCGGAGCCTTTGGGTTTACCCAACTGCTCTTGAGTTGAAGTTATATCAATAATATCATCTTGTACTTGGTAGGCTAAACCAACCAGTTGCGCATACTTTTTGAGTGTCTGTTGTTCTTGCTTTGTTATGTGTAAAGCGCATTGTGCTGCCATTAATACCGAGGCTTCGAGTAAAGCGCCAGTTTTTAATGAGTGTAACGTTTCTAATTGTGTTAAATTTATTGCTTTATCGGTAGCGGCTAAATCAAGGGCTTGACCACCACACATGCCTTGATAACCAGCAGCGGTGCTTAACTGCTGAATCAATTTGATCTGTTTAGATTTAATGGCATCAGAAAAGTCATGGTGGGCAAGAATATTAAAAGCTAAAGTCTGTAAGGCATCACTGGCTAAAATTGCGGTGGCTTCATCAAAAGCTTTGTGGCAGGTGGGTTTACCACGTCGTAAATCATCATCATCCATGGCGGGCAGATCATCGTGTAATAAAGAATAAGCATGGATACACTCTAATGCACCTGCAATACCATCAAGATCTTCTAAGCTAATGCCTAATGCGTCACCGGTAATATAAACCAAGTATGGGCGTATGCGTTTGCCGCCAATTAATAAACCATAACTCATCGCTTGATGGAGTTTTTTATCGTTAACGGTAAGTTGTGCTAACTGGCGCTGTAAAAACTGATTGATGCGTTGTTGAAAAACATCATGGTTAACTAAATTACTCACAAAGACTCACCTGAAGGTGTTTCATTGGGAGTTAAATCGAAATTAGTAAGCTGTTGTTCACCATTTTGTTCGAGCAAAATTTTCACTTTTTGTTCTGCTGTTTGCAGTTTGTCTTGGCTCAATTTGCTTAATGTTAAACCTCGCTCAAATAGTGTCATTGATTCAGCTAAATTTAAGTCACCGTGCTCTAAATTTTGCACAATGGTGTCTAACTCGTTCAGTGACTCTTCAAAACTCAAGTTTTCTAACTTTTTCTTTGCCATGTTTTTTACTCTGGCCCATGTTGTTTGCTTTGGGCAGTATGTTTTAGATAATAAGCGCAAACTTACCTTAGCTAAGCACATTGGTCAATATAGTGATAATTTATTTCGGCGAGCAATATTCTAAATAAGTTATTAAGTTATTGACTACATGGGCGATAATAAAGATATAAGTAATGGCGAATAGTTTACTCATAATGTACTATTATTTTATTGATACAAATTGAGCTTGATGGTTTTAGGAGGGTTTTGTGGATTTAGCAACGTTAATAGGCATAGTCGGTGCAGTCGGTTTACTGATTATGGCAATGTTACTTGCTGGTGACATCATGATGTTTGTTGATGCTCAATCAGTGATTATTGTTTTTGGTGGTTCAATCTTCATTGTTTTATCAAATTATAATATGGGCCAATTTTTTGGTATTGGCAAGATTATCGGCAAAGCTTTTATGTTTAAGCTCGAAAAACCAGAGGAGTTAATTGAAAAAGCGGTTGATATGGCAGACGCTGCACGTAAAGGCGGTTTTCTTGCTTTAGAAGAAGCAGAAATAACCAATGCTTTTATGCAAAAAGGGGTCGATATGCTGGTTGATGGCCATGATGCTGATGTGGTGCGAGCAACCTTGCAAAAAGATATTAACTTAACCACTGAACGCCATGAAACAGGCGCTAACATGATGCAAGCATTGGCAGATGTTGCGCCAGCAATGGGTATGATCGGTACACTTATTGGTTTGGTGGCGATGTTATCTAACATGGATGATCCTAAATCAATTGGTCCTGCGATGGCGGTTGCTTTATTAACCACCTTGTATGGCGCTTTTTTAGCCAATGTTATTGCTATCCCAATTGCTTCTAAATTAAGACTACGTATGGAAGAGGAGAAAATGAACCAAGAATTGGTGCTTGATGCGGTATTGGGTATTCAAGACGGTCAAAATCCTCGAGTTATTGAAGGTCTGTTGAAAAACTACCTTGCAGAAGGTAAGCGTGCCATTGATACCAACGAAGAGTAGCGGGAGTTCATATGGCTGAAGAAAAGTGTAAATGTCCCCCTCCAGGACTACCTGCATGGATGGGAACTTTCGCGGATTTAATGGCATTGTTGATGTGTTTTTTCGTTTTACTGCTGTCTTTTTCTGAAATGGATGTGCTTAAATTTAAACAAATTGCCGGTTCAATGAAGTTTGCTTTTGGTGTTCAGAATAAAATTGAAGTAAAAGACATCCCTAAAGGCACCAGTATTATTGCTCAAGAATTTCGACCAGGCAAACCTGAGCCGACACCTATTGAACTCATACAACAACAAACCATGGAAATGACTCAGCAAATGTTAGAGTTTCAAGCAGGCGATGAAACTTCGGCGGGAGGACGTCAAGAACAACGTGGTGCCGAACGTGGCGGACAATCACAAAACACTGAGGATGCACTATCTGCAGAGGCTTTACAGCAAGCTCAAGAACAAATGGAAAATGCGGCTCAAGAGCAGGTGAATGATTTAGTTAAGAAAATTGCTGAACAACTTGAACAACAAATTCAAGATGGTGCAGTCGAGTTAGAATCATTAGGTCAACAAGTGACTATTCGTATTCGAGAAAATGGTTCATTTCCCTCTGGCTCTGCTTTTTTACAGCCAAAATTCAAGCCTATTATTAGGCAAATTGGTGAATTGCTTAATACCATGCCCGGTGAAATTATGATTTCAGGTCATACCGATAATCAAGGTGTCGACTCTGAGTTGTTCAATTCTAACTGGGATTTATCAAGCAAGCGTGCGGTTGCTATTGCCCATGAGCTGATTAAGGTACCAAACTTTGATCAAAGCAGATTAATCGTTGCAGGACATGCCGATACACGCGCGTTAGTGCCTAACACTAATGCCCTAAATCGTCGCCGTAATCGCCGTGTTGAAATTTCTATCAACCAAGGTAGGGCAAAAGAAAGTGAGCCTATTCAAGTTATAGAATAAATCTGCTGCGCATATTTATAAATGCCACGTTGTGGCGTGATGATTTGAGAGCATTCCCCGTTTAGTGCGGCGTAAATGTTTAAAAGTTTTAATTTTCGTAAGGTAGTCAGTTTCTTTTGTCTACCTTTGGCTTATTGGTGGGCATAAAACCACATGTCCACCTTACAAAAATTGTGTATAATGCGTGCCAATTACCTACCGTTATTATTTAGGCCATAATCGATGAAATTTATCGTAAAGCTGCAAGCTGAAATCACCATTAAATCTCGCCCTGTTCGTAAGCGTTTTACTAAAATTTTAGAATCGAATATTAGAAACGTATTACGCCGTGTAGATGAACAAGTTACTACCCGTATGAATTGGGATAATGTTGAGGTTAATACTAAAGATAATAGCCCTGAAAATCGTGAACGTTTAGTGGCAGCGCTTAAATGTATTCCCGGCGTGCCAATGTTTTTAGAAGTACAGCAATCAGACTTTGTTGATGTACATGATATTTATGAAAAAACTTTAGCAGTTCATGCTAAAAGCATTGAAAATAAAACTTTTTGTGTACGCGTTAAACGCACAGGTAATCACGATTTTAACTCGTTAAAAGTTGAGCAATATGTTGGTGGTGGTTTAAATCAAGCGGTAGAGAGCGCCAAAGTAAAATTAAAGAAACCTGATGTTACCGTTCGTTTAGAAATCAAAAATAAAGACTTATTTATTGTTACTGAGCGCCATCAAGGTTTAGGTGGCTTTCCCATAGCTACCCAAGAAGATGTTTTATCATTGATGTCAGGCGGTTTTGATTCTGGCGTTGCCAGTTATCAAATGATCAAAAAAGGTGCCCGTACCCATTACTGTTTCTTTAACCTCGGTGGCTCTGCCCACGAAGTCGGTGTTAAGCAAATCAGCTATTACTTATGGAATAAGTTTGGTGCCTCACACAAAGTTAAATTTTTCGCGGTTGATTTTGAACCAGTAGTCGCTGAAATTTTAGAGAAAGTAGAAAACGGTCAAATGGGCGTGGTTTTAAAACGTATGATGATGCGCGCGGCCACTAAAATTGCTGCAAAAGGTAAAATACAAGCCTTGATCACAGGCGAAAGTTTAGGGCAAGTATCAAGTCAAACATTGACTAACCTTAATGTAATTAACCGCGTTACCGATACCTTAATTTTACGCCCGTTAGGGGCATACGACAAACAAGATATTATTGATATAGCTCGCAAAATTGGCACTGAAGAATTTTCTAAAACTATTCCTGAGTACTGTGGCGTTATTTCTAAAAAGCCAACCGTTAAAGCGGTTATTTCAAAAATAGAAGCCGAAGAAGATAACTTTGATTTTGGTATTTTAGACAAAGTGGTCAGCGAAACGCGTGTTTTTGATATTCGTGATATTGGTAAAGAAACTGAAGCAGAAATCAATGCCGTAGATTTAGTCGAAAATATCAGTGAAAACGCTGTTGTGCTTGATATTCGCTCACCCGAGGAAGAAGAAGATAAACCTTTAGATCTTGGCAAGGTAGAGGTGAAACACATTCCTTTTTACAAACTAGCAACCCAATTTGGTGATTTAGATATGAGTAAAGATTATTTACTTTATTGTGATCATGGGGTGATGAGTAAACTACAAGCGTTGTATTTAATAGATAATGGTTTCACAAATGTTAAAGTTTATAGACCTTAATTTTATTAGTCGCTAGGAGTTAACCTCTAGCTTTTTAACTGCTTGCCACAGCTTAGTGTTTTCAGGTGTGGCAATACCATGTTTTATGCCTAAACGATGAATATAACCATTGATGTAATCAATTTCTGTCTTTCTTCCTGCTAACACATCACAACGCATAGACGAGCAATTTTTAGCGGTGGCTTCGGAGACTTCTTGCACTTTTTTTTCTAAATCAACCTGTTCTAAATTGACAGCTTCAGCGTTTGCTACGGCGACGATCTCTTTTAGCAAAAATACTGTTGTAGCTGCGTATTCAACATTGTTCACTTGACCATTGTCAATATTATTGATTGCCGTTAACGGATTAATGACACAGTTAACTGCCAGCTTTAGCCATTGTTTTTGCTTTATTTTTTGATGATAAGTTACCGTAGGAAGAGCAATATTTAGTAATTGACTAAGCGCTTGTTGCTCTGTTAAATCGCTAATACCTGAAAGCAAGCCAATGTCAGTGGTGCCAGCACCTGTATGAGTAATCGTTAAAGGCGCGGTACGCAAGCAACCATGAGTAGTAAGTAAGGCGTAAATATTATGTTTGTTGATAATACTTTGCGGTAATTCGGTTAACGTGCCCATGCCATTGTGCGCAAGTACTATAAGCGCATTATTGTTTCTCTTTGTGTTTAGGTGTGCGGCAATTTCGTTTAAAGCGGTTGCTACTTTATATGACTTTAAACAAAGCATAACAATGTCAGCAGCTTGAATGTTTTGAGGTTTTGCGTAGTTGATTTTACTCTGGTATTGCCGATTATTGCGGTCGGTAAAAGTATATTGAGCGTATTGTTGTTGTGATTGACTTGATGCTAAGGACTTTGAGGGCAATAAGTGTAGTTGTATTTCATTGTCGTTATTGGTGACAAGTTGCTGAATATGGTGATACCAAAGTAATCCCATCGCTCCTTGACCAACAATAACAATATTCATTAGCCTTGTTTTGCCTTTGAAATTATTTTTACTTTTATTATTCTTTTTAAAGTAAATATTTTATATTTTAAATAGGCATATTTTAGCAGTAGGTACAGGCTTATTCCGGCGATGTCAGCATAAAAATCAGTAAACTCAGCATTACGAAAACCTAAATAATACTGCCCTAATTCACTTAATGCCCCATAAAAACTTAACGTAAATAACGTACTTAGCAATGAAAGTTTTATTATTGAAGACACTAACCAAGTTAACACGAAAAAACCAATGAAGTGACCAATAGTATCTATTGCTGGCGAGCGAAAAACTAACCTTTTGATTGCTTCAGGCAGTAATAACTCGCTAGAAAAAAACAGTAACATAGCACTGGTTATTATTAATATAAAAAAGATGAAATGATGTTGCGCTTTCACAAAAAATTTAACATGAAAATACATGCCTATGCAGGTGGATCAGAATTGAAATGTAGGTCGATGCTTACGTTACAAGGATGTAACTTCTTAGACAATGCAGGACGCATATTGTCCTGCCTCGACAAAAGGCTTAAAAATGCTAAATGTCGAGCCTCGCTGCAGATTATATGTTCCAGACATAATCTAAGTGACCTATATCCATATAGGCCTCGCTCGTGTCGATCTACAAAGTAATAAATTTCTTAATTTTACGGTTTTCCTGAGTAAAGTGAATAGACACGTAAAAATATGATGAGTAGATATTACCATGTCAGTGCTATTTGTGAATGATAAAATATCTGAAAGCTTGCTTGTTTGGTACATCTTGCTAGGTATAATAGCTACAATTCAAGTTTTCATTAAAAGAGAAAAATTATGCCATCAATGGATATCGTGTCTGAAACTGATTTAGAAGAAGTGCGTAATGCAGTAGATAATGCTAACCGTGAGCTTACTACTCGCTTTGACTTTCGTGGTGTTGAAGCCAGTTTTGAATGGAAAAAACCGATAGTAACGTTAAAGGCTGAAGGCGATTTTCAACTGAAACAACTTTGCGATATGTTGCGCAGCCAACTCACTAAACGTAAAGTTGATGCCAAAGCAATGGCTGTTGGTGAGGCTTCGGCAACCGGTAGAAACTGGAGTCAGCAAGTTACTTTTAAAGAGGGTATTGAGCAAGACATGGCTAAGAAAGTGGTTAAGCTCATTAAAGCTGAAAAGTTTAAAGTACAAGCGGCTATTCAAGGCGAACAAGTGCGAGTTACCGGTAAAAAACGTGATGACTTACAGGCAGTAATGCAGCTAATACGCAATGCTGATTTAGAGCAGTCTTTTCAGTTTACTAATTTTAAAGATTAACCTTTACTTGGTGAGTCGCTAGTCGCGAGTTACGAAGACTACTTGCCGCCTTACCAACTAAACTCATGGTTATTTTAGTTGGTAAGGTGATAACGTAAAATTAAGTATTATCAAAGGATTAAATGCTGTCACTCTCTCTTTCACCTGTTAATGTTCTTCAAATGATTTTCTGTATTCAGTCACTTTTTGCTATTGTGATCTTATTTCCTATGCAGAATAATCGGCGCCTGATTTATCTATTGATTGCTTCGGCAGTTTTGATGCTTTTTAATTTTTTGGAAGAGCTACAAATCACGTCGGGTATTTATTTGATCACCCCAAGTTTTTCGTTGCTTTTTGGCCCGCTATTTTACTTTTTTGTTCGTCAGTTAACCTTAAACGAATTAACCGCACAGTCTCCGCTGTATTATCATTTTGTCCCCGCGTTAATATCATTGTTATTTACTCATTATGTACAATTTGTTATTGCCTTAGGTACGGTGAGTCAAATAGCATATTTTATACTTTCATTACAATTACTTAATACTTATAAAAAAGCCTGTTTCGATACACGTTCTGATGCCTTTTCACTGCAGCTGAATTGGCTAAGCAACATGTTAATAGCCATGATAATGATTACTTTAGTTGATTTACTGCGCCTTAATTTACAACCCGCGCTTGACTATACCGTAGCGAGTTATTGGTATTTTATCATGCAATTAGGGTTTTATTTACTGACCAGTTATTTGGTTGTGCAAACTATTTGGCAACCTAATCGATTCACTGGTTTGCAACATTACTTGGATCGACAGCAACAAATTACCAGCGATAAAAAGAATGCCGAAGCCATCTTTGCACAATTAGATAAAATGATATTGGTTGAAAAACTTTATCAGCAACCGAGGTTTTCGTTGCAGGATTTGGCGCAGCGCAGTGGTCTATCGTCGAAAGATATCTCTTGGGCAATTAATGATGGCTGTCACTTAAATTTTTGTGACTATATAAATAGTCACCGTATCGCAGAGGTTAAAACTAATCTTGTTGATAATACCGATAAAAACTTATTAGATATTGCCTTTGCTGCCGGATTTAATTCAAAATCGAGTTTTAATAAAAGCTTTAAAAAACAAAATGGTATAACACCTAGCCAATATATACTAAGTATCAAATCATGATTTAGGGCGCATTTAAAGCGTATTTTAGTGATTATCTTCTTACATTTATTAAAGGAGATACCAATGCGCTTGTTATTACTCACGTTAAATTTAACCTTACTCATTTTCCCCGTTTTTGCCAAACAGCAATCACCAAAAATGAATAATCATGTTGTGCTTATTAGTCATGTCAATATTGTTGATGTGGCTAATAATGACATAAAAAACAATCAACATGTGCTCATTGTGGGTGATAAAATTCAGCAAATATCATCGGTAAAACCTGTACTTAGTGCTAGTGCTAGTGCTAATGCAAAAATCGTTGATGGACGAGGTAAATACCTCATGGCGGGGTTAATTGACATGCATGTTCATGTATTTCAGCCCGCCGAGCTTTATCAACTAATAACCCACGGTGTTACCACTGCGCGTATTATGTATGGCTTGCCAGAAACTCTTGAATATCGTGAAGATATCAAACAAGGTGTGTTAATTGGCCCTGACTTAATTGTGGCTTCGCCTGTTATTAATCAACCGTCGCCTTATGCGAGTTCTACTTTTCATCGTTTTGTTGATTCACCAGAGCAAGCAAGTAAATTAGTTACTAAATATGCGAAGCAAGGTTTTGATCTTATTAAAATTTATGATGGTTTACAGCCCGAAATATTTTCGGCTATTGTGCAAACGGCAAAAGAACATGATTTACCCATTGCTGGTCATCCGAGTTTTTACCTTAGTATCGATGAATTTATTGCCGAAAAACCTCAGAGCATAGAGCATATAGAAATGCTTTACCAAGCGTCACTCGATTATTCAAAAGATGCTAGTTTGTTGGATAAACTGGCGAAGAAACTTGCGGTACATAAAATACCGGTGACCACGACTTTAGTGGTTTATGATAATTTAGCGAAAATGGCCGTAGAAAAACAGCACTTCATTGACAGCTTACCTATTAATTACATCCACCCTTTGTTGAAAATATTGGAGCAAGACAATGTTGACTTTATCACTACGGTTGAAAAACCTCAGCAATGGCGTGATAAGGCCGATTATTTAGGGCATATAGCAAAAGTACTTAACGAGAATAATGTGCCTTTGGTGATTGGCTCAGACGGCGGTGCTGGTTACACCATAAATGGCAAGAGCACCATTGATGAAATGGTGCTCTTAGCGAGTTATGGTCTGCCGATTAACGATATTTTACGAGCGGCAACGATAACACCGGCATTAGCGTTAAAACGTGAGCAACAAATTGGCATTGTTGCAGCAGGTTTTACTGCGAACCTAATTTTACTTGCCTCAGATCC